>NZ_JAWOQP010000179.1:0-1099 GCF_033337375.1 Vibrio sp. YT-17 | reverse complement strand
AGGCAGCAATCTAGCCGTTAACAAAGAGATCGTTTCGATTGCTGGTAAACCTTACGCAGCGGGAGACACTTATAAACCAGAAGATGAGGTGGTGTATAAGTTTACGGTGACCAACACCGAACCTGTATGGCGTGATGAGGCCGCGATTCAAGACATCATCTCTAATGTTCGTGTTGAAGTTATTGGTGACACAACGAAATCGGCATTTTCAGAATCTGAAATCAGCCACGTCTTTACCTCTGTTGGTACCAGTGGCACGCAAGACACCTACATCGGACCATACGATGCCACCGATGATCTGGATTTGGTGGTCGATATTGCGCCTGAAGAAGTCATCGAATTTACCGTAAAGGGGAAAGTTCGCGCTGATGCTGTCGGTGATATCGATGGAAACACCGCAAAAGCCGGCAACCAGAGTGACACAACGGAAACCATTCCTCCTGTCGCACCTGTTTTAGATTTCCAAAACCTGGTGCTGAACACGACCGCCGACAGCAGTACGTGTACGTTCCCATCTTCGACGGGTACTGATTGTCACTACAATCCGAATGGCCAGATCCAGTATCAAGTCTCAGTCACCAACGTAGGTGAAAGTACCACTAATGGTGCCACCATTGTGGATGAACTGGACAAGATTAACACGTCTGATGGCAAACCAGCTTTTACGGATTACAGCGTGGCGATTGTTAGTGCACCAACGTCAGACCGCTTCTCCATCAATGGTCAGTATCAAGGCAATGTACCTTTAAACGCAGCATTCGATCTGATGCCAGGCGATACCGTTGTCTTTGAAATTGATGGCACGGTTGCGGCGGATGCAACGGGCGCAATAACGAACGTAGCAAAAGTTGCAGGCGTGGACAGTAATGCTGTCGTGCTTGATCCGGGACCTTCGAATCTGCTGGCGCAAAAGTCGACGGACACTCCGACGTACACGCCGGGCTCGGAAGTGCGCTATCAGATGCGAATTCGCAACGTAACCACCAATAATGAGCTGGTGGATGTGCGCGATACTATTAGTAGCTATTTGGTTGAGACCGCGGACGGCACTGAAAAAGTAGCACTGAAAGATTGGAGTGTAAGCGCGAGTGTTATCTCT
>NZ_JAWOQP010000178.1:0-1100 GCF_033337375.1 Vibrio sp. YT-17 | reverse complement strand
CTAAAGGGAATTGGCATGGACTTACATACTTGCGTAATTGTATTAAGAAACCAAAAGGTTATTACCAGTAAATCCGTTGATCACTCCATTGGGATCATCGAACGTGACTCAGGTAACGAAATTTCAGAAATTCAAATCAATGCCACAGATGGCGTGAATATTCGGACCTATCACTACAACAATGTCGAGGAGTCGTTAGAAAGTTTGATGAACCTTTGATCTTCTACTTTGGACACACCTTTCTCCCTTGTAATCGTGAAAGCAATGAGCACAGCCCCCTGTGCTCTTTTTTTTGCGTTTTGATCAACAATATCTTTTCTCTCACATACCAAATCCATCGAAATTTACGACTTAGTTGTCGTTAAAATCGCTAAATTAGCCAATCTTACTCCCAATAAATTACAGATAAGCATCTGAGCAAAAACGTTAAAATATACTAATTCGAATTTATTGAACGAGAAGGTCAAATAAAGCCAATTAATAACCTCATCAACCACGCCTAAACTGTTCTCAACAGCTCAGGAGCAGACACACTCCCACTGAAACAAACATATCGAGGACAGCATCATGAAAACACTTTTACACAAAATCACGACATCACAATCAGGTTACAGCGCACTGGCACTACGTATCCCTATCGGCATCATCTTTATGGCGCACGGCGCTCAGAAACTGTTTGGTTGGTTTGGCGGCTACGGCTTGGAAGGCACAGGACAATGGATGGCATCAATTGGACTTGGCCCTGGCGTATTGATGGCATTTCTTGCTGGTAGCGCAGAATTTTTCGGCGGCTTGTTTATTCTACTTGGTTTGCTGACACGCCCTGCGGCAGTCGCACTCTCATTCACTATGGTTGTGGCGATTTTCTCAGTGCACTTCGAAAACGGCTTATTTATGGCAAACAACGGCTACGAATTTGGCCTAGCTCTGCTAGCAGCAAGTGTTTCACTGGCCTTTTCTGGCGCAGGTAAAGCGGCGTTAGATAACTTCCTAAACAAAAAATTCTCCTAACCACGGACACTGGAGGCACTGATGATCACCGTGAGACACGCAGAAGACCGAGGTCGAGCAAACTTTGGCTGGCTAGACAGCAAACACAC
>NZ_JAWOQP010000177.1:0-1101 GCF_033337375.1 Vibrio sp. YT-17 | reverse complement strand
CGGGCGACGAGGTGTATTAAAAGGCTTTTCGGCTTTCAGGTCAACAATAAAATTAAAATAAAATATCGTTTGATGAAAATGTGCTCGGAGTGGGCTGTTTTTATGCGTTTTAAATAGGGATACACCATGTTTTAAGCTTTTCTAAGAAAGAAATTACGAGCTTGTTTGCTAAATAAATGCGAAGAAAACAAAAAAAGCACGTTTGAAAACGTGCTTTTTAGTGAACAATTGACTTTAAACTAGTGCTTTACGGAGAACTTATTCACCCATCCTTCCAGTTCATTTGCCAAAGAGGCCAAACTTTGGGTGCTCGATTTGCTCTCTGTTACCACTGAATTTAGCTTACTTCCGCTCTCTTCAATCAGATTTATGCGGTGTGCAATGTCATCACTGACTTGCGTTTGCTCAGCTGCTGCCGTCGCAATTTGCTGACTCATTGCTGTGATAGATTCAAGCGCGGTAACGATCTGTTGGAGAGCTTCTGATGCATTCATCGATTCAGTTACTGTGCTTTCACTTGTTTCCGCACAGATTTCCATTGTGTGAATGGCATTGCGAGAGCCTTCTTGAAGATTCGAGATCATGTGTTGGATCTCTTTTGTGCTGTCTTGAGTTCGACCTGCAAGATTACGCACCTCATCTGCTACTACAGCAAAGCCTCGTCCTTGTTCGCCTGCTCGGGCTGCTTCAATTGCAGCGTTCAAGGCTAATAGGTTGGTTTGTTCCGCAATATCTCCGATTACATCCAGAACTTTCACGATGTTGTTTACATCTTGATCGAGATCGGCAACCGCTTTACTTGCAGTATTCAGCTGAGTCGCAAGACCTTGAATGTTATCTACAGTGCTGTGGATCAGTGATTGAGTGTGCTGACTTTGTTTATCTGCTTCATCGGTATTACGTGCTGTGTCGCTAGCAGAGCTTGCCACATGGTTAGCGGAAGAAGCCATTTCTGTCATCGCTGTTGCAATCATTGCGGTCGATTGCTGCTGAGAAACGGTAAGATCGGCGATGGAATTTGAGCGCGACTCTACTGCTGATAGCTCATCGCGTAGAGCGTGCATCGATTGTTCAAGGTTAGTCACCATGGTTGCCAATGAT
>NZ_JAWOQP010000176.1:0-1106 GCF_033337375.1 Vibrio sp. YT-17 | reverse complement strand
GCAGACATGCACGAAAATTGGTATGCACATGTATCATCCCCAGAGGCACAAAAAAGTCTCTTGAATGCATACGCCAAACCCAATAGGAAGTCAGCCATTTTGAATTTTGCGGTCATTATTATTGTTATTATTCCTCCAAATGAATTGCCTTTTTGGGAGGCTTAACATACCCGAAAACTCATGAAACTTTGCACACATCTCAGAACTGGTGAAAATTTTGATATTTTAAGGGTCTCGGGTGCGGGTTCCAAAAACTGGCTCAGTAGCGCCCCCTACAAAAGTTTGAGGAAACAGCCCCTGAAGCTAGTTTAATCTACATGTATGAAAACCGGCAGGCTTATGTAACACCCAGAGACGTACAAAAAAGCCTCTTGGAGGCATGCTCTAAACCCAACAGGAAGTCAGCCAATTTTGGTGCATTTTTGGCCATTTCCAGGGGTCATAAATGAACGAACTAGTCCTAGAGATTTCATCCAATTGACTTCAAACCTTGGTCTGTCCCATCCCAAGACCTTGAAGATGAAAAGTTATCAAACGCTTGAGTTTTCATCAATGCGTGTGACCGTGGGATGGCGTCAAAGTTAGGGGTGTCCTCACTAAACAGGAAGTAGTTTATAACTCCAGCATACATGGTCCAATTTTGGCCAAACTTCACAGGACTGATGACAGTCCCGCCCTGAACACATCTATATGTCAATAATGAGAGATAAACATAGCACCCCCTACTGGCAAAAAAAATGGTCTGTTGTCCACCAAACTTGACATGAGTCATATTTGTCCCACCCTGAACACATTTATGTGACAATATTCCATGATAGTCATAGCGACACCTAGTGGTGAAAGGAAGTACTTCTTATCAGACACTTATCTTTGGATTCACCTGAAATTTCAGTGCTGTGGTGTGTATTTGATGTAGACAAACGTGACATATCATTAGTGTCTAGGCGTGCTGCAGAGGGTTTAATTTTGATGTCTCGCCATGAAACAGGAAATTGCTATATTTATGCCGTAAATGTTCTGATCTCCATCAAACTTCAGATGATTCATAGTTGTCCAGCGCGGCACGTAGTTATATAGTGTAGTTCCCGGTGGGTGATGGCTCCACA
>NZ_JAWOQP010000175.1:0-1106 GCF_033337375.1 Vibrio sp. YT-17 | reverse complement strand
TTAATTCGCATCTGCTATTTACTCATAACAACGTTTGAAAATGGCGAATCTTATTTTAAGTATGGCACTGAGGAAGGAATAAAAAACCCCGGATGAATTCCAGGGTTTTTAGGTATCTCGCAAAGTTTAGAATAATCCAGCTAAGCGGTTGAGATCCGATTGGATTGCACCAGCGGTCACCTCGCGTCCTGCACCTGGGCCACGAATCACCAAAGGGTTGTCCTTGTACCATTTACTTTCAATCGCAAAAATGTTGTCGCATGGCAGCAAGTTAGCCAGCGCATGTTCGCGCGGTAATGCTTCTACGCCCACCGTCGCTTTGCCATTTTTCTCTAAGCGCGCCACATATCGAAGCACCTGCTCATCTCTTTGTGCTTTGGTTAGACGCTCTTGAAGAATCTCACTGAGCAGTGCGCCATTATCAAAGAACTCATCCAAACTCAGAGAGCGCAGCTCTTCAGGCACCAGTGATTCCACTTTTACGCTGTCCGGTTCAATATCCAGACCAGACTCACGCGCTAAGATAACCAGTTTACGCATGACATCCGAACCGTCTAAATCAGCACGCGGATCCGGTTCTGTTAATCCTTGTTGCCACGCTAAATCGACCAACTCATTAAACGGCACCGAGCCATCAAACTGCTGGAACAGCCAAGAAAGTGTTCCCGAGAAGATTCCGGATAATGCCACAATCTCGTCACCACTTTCACGCAGATCTCGCACGGTATGGTTGATAGGTAACCCTGCCCCAACCGTCGCGTTGTAGAGCCAGTAACGACCGATTTTCGCGAATGCATCTTGCACTTGATGGTAATACTGACTGTCGGCAGAGCCTGCAACTTTGTTAGCAGAAATTAAATGGATGCCTTGCTGAGCGATATCAACATAACGTTGCGCCAACTCTTTGCTCGCGGTCACGTCCAATACCACGGCTTCATCATAACCTTGTAAATCGCCCAACCGACTCAGCCACGTCCCATCGTTCTCAATACTTTCATCATCAAACTTGTCGGCAACCGCCGCCGCATCAATACCTTTTTCATCAAACCAATATGTCTGGCTATCGCCAACGGCAACTAAGTCAAAGCTCATACCGTGGCGTTTTT
>NZ_JAWOQP010000174.1:0-1107 GCF_033337375.1 Vibrio sp. YT-17 | reverse complement strand
GGTGTAGCTCCAATTGGCAGAGCAGCGGATTCCAAATCCGCGTGTTGGGAGTTCGAATCTCTCCACCCCTGCCATATTTAAAGCCTCAGTCGAAAGACTGGGGCTTTTTTACGTTTGTAAAATGGCAAAATTTGTTCTTTGTGAACTCAAGTTCCCAAATAGGCGATTCTAGGCGCGTAGCTAATGGTAGCTAAGTCTGAACTGCCCTAATCTCTTATCTACTTTCCCTATATAAAGAACAGCAGATTTCCAGCGGGATTGATATCTAGCCGCTAGTGATCCCTTGTCGTTGAATGTCACTGATTGGAATCTCAAGCTCTTGTTGATATTTATTAGCGTTTTTCTGGGTATTTTTAAGAACGCGTCTAGTTGTTGTTGGGATGATTAGCGTTGTTGTTCCTGTTATCATCTTAGGACAATACAAATATAGGATTAACCTTATGCCACATCTACGATTTCGCGCTGTAGAACCTCAAGCAGTACAAGCTTTGTCAAAGCCACTGACTGACGAGCTCCAGCCACTAATGAATAGTCCACGAGAAGATTTTACTTTTGAGTACATCTACACAACTTTCTTTAGTGAGGGCGAGGTAAGTCCTGCTTATCCTTTTGTTGAAGTTTTGTGGTTTGATCGAGGACAAGAGACCCAAGACAAGGTGGCGAAAGTAATTACACAACAGGTTCGTGGTGTAGTCGGTGAAGATATTGATGTAGCAGTCATTTTTTCTGCACTATCGCCAAATGCCTACTATGATAATGGTGAACATTACTAAAGGGGATGTATGATGCGGCTGAGTCTTTCTTTTTATTTAAGTTTATTTTTCTCAGCTCCTCTTTATGCTACGCCATGGGAGCAAGTTAGTGCTCCCACTCATAATATGTCCTCTTCTATTGGTAGTTACGCGAATGGCTGCTTAGATGGGGCTTCCCCGCTGCCTTTAGAAGGTACAGGTTATCAAGTGTTACGTAGTCGAACGAATCGCTACTATGGGCACCCTAACACTATAGATTTTGTTGAAAGCCTAGCTTTAAAGGCGAAGCAAAAGTTAAAAACTACTTTACTAATTGGCGACCTTTCTTTACCTCGTGGCGGCCGTTTTTCATCTG
>NZ_JAWOQP010000173.1:0-1107 GCF_033337375.1 Vibrio sp. YT-17 | reverse complement strand
TTACCCACGTTCATCATCACTTTTGTGGGCAATAGTGGCAGTTCATCAACAGAAGAGCGTTTTACTTCAAAATCCAAGTCGCCTTGGTAAACGTAACCTGTTTCACCTTCTGAACAAGAGACGGTTACGGTTGCGCCATCGGTCAGTTTGCTCGTCGCGTCGCCACAACCAACGATAGCAGGAATACCCAGTTCACGAGCGATGATTGCTGCGTGACACGTACGTCCACCACGGTTAGTTACGATTGCCGATGCTTTCTTCATCACTGGTTCCCAATCTGGGTCAGTCATGTCTGTGACAAGCACATCGCCTTCTTGAACCAGTGACATTTGGTCTAGAGAATCAACCAAACGTACTGGGCCTTTACCGATGCGTTGACCGATAGCACGGCCTTCGACAAGCACATCGGCTTTATTGTTCAGTTCGTAACGTTCAATCACGTTTTGTTCTGTTTGAGAACATACGGTTTCTGGACGTGCTTGAACGATGTACAACTTGCCGTCGATACCATCTTTTGCCCACTCAATGTCCATTGGACGTTGGTAGTGCTTTTCGATGATCATCGCTTGTTTAGCAAGCTCTTTGATCTCATCTTCGTTTAGAGAGAAGGTGTTGCGCTCTTCTTCTGACGTATTGATGATATCAACTTGCTTGCCGATCTCTTGGTTGTTTGAGTAGATCATTTTGATCAATTTCGAACCAAAAGTTTTCTTAACGATCGGGTGCTCACCCGCTTCAAGCATTGGCTTGTGAACGTAGAACTCGTCTGGGTTTACCGCGCCTTGAACGACCATTTCACCTAGACCCCAAGACGATGTAATGAACACGACTTGGTCAAAGCCAGATTCAGTGTCTAGCGTAAACATAACACCAGAAGAGGCTTTGTCTGAACGAACCATGCGTTGGATACCCGCAGATAGCGAGATGCCACGGTGGTCGAAACCTTGGTGTACACGGTAAGAGATCGCACGGTCGTTAAATAGAGAAGCGTAAACGTGCTTTGTGGCTTCTAGTACTGCGTCGATGCCTTTCACGTTCAAAAACGTTTCTTGCTGACCAGCAAAAGAGGCATCTGGTAGATCTTCCGCTGTTGCAGAAGAGCGAACC
>NZ_JAWOQP010000172.1:0-1111 GCF_033337375.1 Vibrio sp. YT-17 | reverse complement strand
CGGCATGGTGGGAAAATATTTCTGACTGGGTCGAAGAGATAAAGAATGAATACCAAAACGATATTCAGGTACTCAAAAGTTGGTTAGATCAAAGGAAATAACATGAAGAAACTTGCACCCGTAGCCTTACTTATTGCATCGCTCGTAGGTTGTAGTTCTGTTCCTCAAGTGAACTGGCAACAAGGCAGCCAAATTACGATGAATCAGGTGAATGTTGAACTAAAGAGCAATCTTTGGGTGAACTTAATGCCTGCGATTGAGGAAGAACCTGTGCAAGACGTTCAAGAGTTGAGTATTCAAGGTGCTTTGTATCTGGAAGGCGACAAACAGCTGCCTGCGAATTTGACTGCTGAGGCTCTGATTATAAAGCAGGGTACTACCGAGTGGATGATTGATGGTGGGGACTTGGAAACTCGCACTCACAGCGAAAATCAGTGGGAAGTGACGTTTACTTGGCAAGTTGAAGCCGATACAGATAAATCCGTCGATTTGGCGTTGCTGCTTGATGATGCGGGTAAACAACGTTGGCTTGTTGAAAAGTACGTGAAGATAAACAAGGTTTATTAGTTTCTTTCCCGCATAGAAAAAGGGCTTGCTCCAATGAGCAAGCCCTTCGTATTTCTAGCAGACTGAATTAGTCTTCTAAGTCACCACAGAAGCGGTAGCCTTCACCGTGGATAGTCGCGATGATTTCTGGCGTACCAGATACTGATTCGAAGTGTTTACGAATTCGGCGAATCGTTACGTCGACAGTACGGTCATGTGGTTTAAGCTCACGTCCAGTCATCTTCTTAAGAAGATCAGCACGTGTTTGGATCTTACCTGGGTTCTCACAGAAGTGCAGAAGTGCACGGAATTCAGAACGAGGCAGTTTGTAGCTATCGCCAGCAGGGCTCACTAGTGAGCGGCTGTTAATATCTAGCACCCAACCGTTGAATTCGTATTTTTCTACTGAGCGCTTTTCTTCTTGAACTGCGTTAGTGCTCATTGAGCGGCTTAGCAGGTTGCGCGCACGAATAGTCAATTCACGTGGGTTGAATGGTTTAGTGATGTAGTCATCAGCACCAATTTCAAGACCTAGGATCTTGTCTACTTCATTGTCGCGGCCTGT
>NZ_JAWOQP010000171.1:0-1113 GCF_033337375.1 Vibrio sp. YT-17 | reverse complement strand
AACGGATAAGCGACGTTCTCCAAAGCCGTCATCACTGGCACCAAGTTGAATTTTTGGAATATAAAACCCAGCTTTTCACGGCGCATTTTCGCAGCCTGCATTTGTCCACTCGGGTAAGGTTGACCAGCAAACGTTACCTGACCTTGATATTGAGAATCCAACATGCCAAGCACATTGAGGAAGGTACTTTTTCCTGAGCCGGAAGGCCCACACAGCGCCACCATTTCACAGGCAAACACCTCACCAGAGACATCTTGCAACGCGCGTACGGTCTGGCTGCCAAGGGTGTAATCGCGACTAAGTTGACTGAAAACGATCATGACGCCTCCTTAATGTTTAGCCAGTAACGCTTTGGCAGTTTGCGTTTCTAAGTGAGTACTATCGAAACTTTCCATTTTCGCCAACCATTTCTGCGCTTGCTCCATGTCCTCAGCACGCAGCGCTGCTTCAATGGCGTAAAGGTAAACCCAAGCCGTTGCCGCGAACGGTTGTTGATTGAAGCTCGGTTCATCAAGCAGAGTCAGGTACAGCTCGTACCCACGCTCAAAGTGATTAAACATATCCGGAAGCGAAGTGTAAGTAGTGGCCGCCATCGCAGTAGCCAATTGATATTCCGGTAGCCCTTGTAAACGCTGCTGCTCTTGAGTCGGCATAGGTTGATTCGCCATTAAATCCAAACCTTTCTGAATGGTGGCAAGTCCACGCTCAGTGAACTTCATCTTGTTCCATGGCATAAACGCATCGCGCCCTTGCAAGGTTTCACTGCTGCCAAGATAAACCAATGTCACAGGCGTAGCGCCTTGCTTTTGAACTAATTGTGAAAGCTCGTCATGTACAGTATCCACCAAACCCGTGTCGCCCTGTGCGGCTTGGTTAAAGCGAGTTAGTAACTGCTCAGTAGGGTTTGCCAACGCCAAGCTGCTACTCAAGGTAAACGCTGCCAATGCCGCGCCGAGCAAGGTTGTGGCTCTGGATAAATGAAGATTGAAAACCATCATGGTGACTGTCCTTAGTTGAACGTGATTTGATGGTTTCAGATTACGCCATCGCTTCATAGTCAGCTGTAGGATGCGACCAATGGTATTTTTAGGGAGTAAATGGGCGTGAGCGGCG
>NZ_JAWOQP010000170.1:0-1114 GCF_033337375.1 Vibrio sp. YT-17 | reverse complement strand
GATGCCATGCCGCTCTCGTCACTTAACAAGTAAACACCCAATAAACCGGCGCCGATCGCGCCGATAATCCACAGTTTCTTGGTCATGATTTATGCGTGTGCCATTCTTGATTGCAACCAGCTGCGTGAGAACTTGAGGTCTTTTTCGATTAGACTTGCGCTGCACTCTAGCAGTTCGCTAATCTCCTGGTTCTTCATGCCCATCAGGTATTTGAGTTTTAAGGCGCTCGATTGACGTGGGTAACGTGTGCTAAAGCTATCTAAGGCTTTGTCCATGATGATCAACTGCTCAAAGCGGTCTTCTTCGTCCTTCATCAGCGTGATGTGCTGGCGTTTTTGCGCTTGGTGTGAGCGAGCGTTGTCGATCAATATCTGGCGCATGACTTTAGCGGCCATTAAGAAAAAATCACGCTTGGTGGCGATTTCACTCATGTCGCAGTTTGACATCTTTAGGTAAGCATCATGAATCAATGCGGTGGTGCTGTTGACGCTGTCTGCCAATACCATATTGTCGGTGCCGTATTTTTCGGCGTTGCGCTCACGTTCTTGTTGGGCGATTTTACGCAGTTGCAAATAGGCGAATTGGTACAGCTCGCTTTCGGCTTGTTTGTTGCCAGACTGCCACTGCTGAATAATGTGGGTTAGGGCTGAAGTCGTTGCCATGGTTATACCTCCTCGCTCACTTTGACAAATTCAGAAATCGTATGCGTTTCAATATGATCAGAACCATCTCGGTTACGACTAACGTTCTGTTGGTAGCGATACAAAATGCCTTGCTCCCAGTTGGCTCCCGCCGGTAAGTATTCCCAAGTGGTGTAGTTGATTTCTGCCGGAGTGGTTGACCAGCGCACCATGATGTTCATTTGCGCCAAATTGGCTTTCGGTTCGTCATTGTTTACCCACCACATATCGGCAAACTCGCGGGTGACATCTTGGGTGTATAGGCTTGCATCGGTTGGGCAGGTCTCGGCGCTGCGTGGCAATCGCATCACTTGTTGGTGGCGCATTAACAGACACGATTGTGTCATGGATTGCTGGTGGTATTGGGTTTGCTGCCACACGCCGAGGTAGTCGATGGCGTGTTCGCTGGTGTTAGGGCAGGAAAACCACAGCAT
>NZ_JAWOQP010000016.1:0-118754 GCF_033337375.1 Vibrio sp. YT-17 | reverse complement strand
ACACTAGCTCAGTTGGTAGAGCGCAACCTTGCCAAGGTTGAGGTCACGAGTTCGAACCTCGTGTGTCGCTCCAAATTATTCAGATATGGCTATGGCGGTATCTCGATGCCAAGTGCATCAACTTAAAACCAGCGAAAGCTGGTTTTTTTGTATCTGAAGACTGATAAATTCACACCATCTCTTTTTCATTACCTGTGAGCTTAGCAACCCCATCTCTGTCACGAGTTTCTGATATTAAGTGTGACCCGATGTTTCGCACCTCAGCCAATTTCAGTTTACAATACGGGCTTCCAAAGGATTTGACGAAGACGCATGAGAAATACCGACGATTACATCATTTTTTATCACTTGATCGAGCAAGGTTCATTCAGTGCTGCCGCGAGACATATGTCACTGACCAAATCGGTCGTCAGTAAACGGATTGCCAAGCTTGAACAAGAGCTTGGTGTACAGCTTCTCTACCGAACAACGCGAACGCTAACGTTGACTGAAGCAGGACGAGCGTTTTTTACTCATGCAAAAGCGGTTTATCAAGCGGTGGCAACGGCGGAAGAATCCATTGTGGGTTTAGGTAAAAACTTATCTGGAAACATTAAAATTTCGGTGCCTACTATCTCTGGTGAATTAATTCTTCCTCAAGTGATTAATGAATTTAATCAGAAATACCCAGACATCAATATCGATATGGATCTAGATAATCGTTTCGTCGATATCGTGAATGAACGTTTTGATTTGGCAATTAGAACGGGTGTGTTGCCAGATTCTAGTCTGATTGCAAGAAAGCTGGTGGATGCAAATTGGATCATTTGCGCGTCACCCCAATACCTAGCTAAACATGGCATACCTAAACAACCTCAAGCCTTGGCTAAACACAATTGTTTAGTCTATTCCTACCAAGAAACCGGAGCGCATGAGTGGGCGTTTAAAGATGGAGACGAGGTATATCAAATCACCGTCGACGGTAACCTCTGTACTAACAATTCTTCTGTATTGAGAAATGTGGCGCTGTTAGGGCAGGGAATCATCTATGTGCCGCGTGTATTGGTTTATGAAGACTTAAAGCAAGGCAGTCTGATTCAGTTATTTAAAGACGAAACAGCCAAATGTTTGGGTATTTATGCGGTGTACCCTTACACTCGTCAGCAACCAGAAAAAATTAAGATCTTTATCGATCATCTATACACAAGCTTTCAAAGTCAAAACCATCGATTTTAAGCCAATAACTCAACACCGATCGTTATGTTGGTGTTGAGCTTATGTTTCCATCTTCATTTCTAAGAGTCCTCTTAAATTTAGGAGCTTACGCTTCTCCTCGTTTTCTTCACTAATATTGATAACAAGATACCCCGCACAACTGTTAACAAATGGTTTTGCTATTGTTTCTTTTAAGAAACGGTCTGTTTCTTACGTTAAATTTCTCAAATGTGAAAGATAAGTAACAGAAAAATAAAGAATTATTTTGTTTGTTGTTTATTGATTACGTATTGTTCGTCCGCCTGACATAGACGCAGAGAAATGGACTGCTTATAGTGGCTCAAACGCCATGCCTGCCGCTAAGCGGTGTTGTGAGCGAAGTACAATAACTAGAGATACGGATATGAAACAAAAGCAGCTGATTGAAGAATTTAAAACCATCGTGGGGGAAGAAAATGTTCTAACCGACGAGGTTAAAACGAAATATTACCGCTCGGGGTTTCGTTCGGGTAGTGGTAATGCGCTTGCTATCGTGTTTCCTAACACTCTTCTAGAACAATGGAAGATTATTAAACAGTGTGTTGAAGCAAACTGCATCATTATCATGCAGGCGGCTAAAACAGGTTTAACAGAGGGCTCAGCTCCGAGTGGTAATGATTATGATCGCGATGTGGTTGTGATCAATATTACCAAAATCAAGAAGATTCACTTATTAGATGGCGGTAAGCAGGCGGTTTGCTTGCCTGGTGCGAGCTTACACTCTTTGGAGAAAGAGCTGAAGGCAGTGAACCGAGCACCGCATTCTATCATCGGCTCTTCATCGCTAGGTGCCACTGTGGTCGGTGGTATCGCCAATAACTCAGGCGGTGCGCTAGTTAAGCGTGGTCCTGCTTATACGGAACTGGCGATCTATGCGCAGGTGGATAAGCAAGGCCAGTTACATTTGGTGAACCACCTTGGTATTGAAGGATTAGGTGAAACGCCAGAAGAAATTCTAACAAACCTGCAAGAAGGGAACTTTGACCCAGCGAAGATCATTCATGATGAGCGAATGGCATCAGACAAAGAATACGATGAACGTGTTCGAGACGTGACTTCTGACATTCCTTCTCGCTTTAATGCCGATGAACGCCGATTATTTGAAGCCAGTGGCTGCGCTGGTAAGTTGGGGGTTTTTGCCGTTCGGGTTGACAGCTACCCAGTACCCGAAAAAGAGCAGGTTTTTTACCTTGGCACCAATGACCCTGCGAAACTAACGAAGTTGCGAAAAGACTTCTTATCTACGTTTGATAACTTGCCTGAGATGGGAGAATACTTGCATCGAGATATCTTCAACATGGCAGAGAAGTACGGCAAGGATGTGTTCTTATCCATCGACTTGTTAGGTACAGATAAGTTGCCAAAAATGTTCGCACTTAAAGCTAAGGTAGAAAATTTCTTAGAGCGCATCCCATTTGTCAGTAAATATCTACCAGACACCATTTTGTACTACGCGAGCAAGTTGTTCCCACAACATTTACCAGAACGAATGCTGGATTTCCGTGACAAGTATGAGCATCACCTGGTATTGAAAATGAGTGATGGTGGTATTGCTGAGGCGCAAAAATACCTCAAAGAAGTTTGGGCTGTTGAAGACGACTGTGATTTCTTCGAGTGTACGCCGGAAGAGGGTAAAAAAGCTTATTTACATCGCTTTGCAGCAGCAGGTGCAGCAATTCGTTACGAGACGATTCACCGAAAAGACGTAGAAGACATCGTTGCACTTGATATTGCTTTGCGACGTAATGATGAAGAGTGGCTAGAAACTTTGCCTGAAGAGGTAAGTAAGAACCTTGTTCAAGCGCTCTATTATGGTCACTTTATGTGTTACGTCTTCCATCAAGATTACATTTTCAAAAAAGGGACTGACACGAAGTTGATGAAAAAGCTGATGCTAGAGCACCTCAATAGCCGTGGTGCCAAATACCCAGCAGAACATAACGTGGGTCACTTGTATGAAGCCGAAAACTCGTTGCAGAGGTTTTACCACGAATTAGACCCAACCAATACCTTTAACCCTGGTATTGGTAAAATGGACAAATATAAGCGCAATTGTAACTGCTGTGCGTAATGTGCTGTCTCACCATGATTAATAATCGTTGTTCATCGTTAAAATGATGAGCATAAGATAAGCCCTGATGACACTTGTGACATCAGGGCTTAGTGTTTTGGGTCTTTTATTGATGACTGGTATCGGCGTTGAAACAGCGACTAAAGAGCACGTACTGCGGCGGCGGCGATGATGCCTGCTGCAATTGCGGGTAGAGGCTTTTTCACGATGAACATGACAACGGCAGTAGAAAACAGTGCTGCTCTAGCACCGTTATCACCCTCTACTGCTAGCGGAGCTAAAAGCGCAACCAATACAGAGCCTGACATCGCAGTAATGAAACGTTGAACCCGTTCGCTAATTGGAATGAATGACATTACATACACTCCGCCCCAGCGGGTTATGAGCGTGACTAGCGCCATAGCGATGATGATAAGCAGTGTGCCACCTAAGGTTGTTTCGATGTTCATGCTTTCTTCTCCTTCCAACAAGCACCCAAGACTCCGCCAGTAATGGCGCCAACCACTACGTGGCTATTCTCTGGCAAATACCAATACGCCAACATAGAAGAGGCTGCTGCTATGGCCCAAATTGCAAAGATTCTTAAGTCTTTCGGCCCGGCTACCACCATAGACAGCAGGAAGCATCCCATAACCATATCGAGCCCGAGGCCCACCGGATCTTTGATTGCGCTACCAAAATAAATGCCGATCCAGGTGCCCACAATCCAAAAAGACCACATCGCTAAGCCGCCACCAACAAGCAAGCCAAAGCCTGGTTCTTTTCTACCAAATGCATTGAGTGCCATTGCCCAGTTGGCGTCTGATGCAACCAGCATTACACCGTAACGTTTTGTTGGTGGGAGTTGTCGTAACCATGGATAAAGTGTGGCTCCCATCAAGAGGTGACGAGCATTAATAGCAAATACAGTAATAAGAACTGGAATGAGAGGGACTTCTGCTCCCCACATTTCTAACGTGGCAAATTGTGAAGCACCGGCGAAGACCAGTGTGCTCATCAACATAGTGGGAAATACATCTAGTCCAGTCTGTACGGCAGCAACACCGAAAGCGAGGCCAAATATGACCACGAACATAGAGAGAGGTAAAAGTTGGGTGAAGCCGTTCCAGACGTCAAGCCGATTAAATTCGTGCAACTCAGTGGAGGAGCGTTGAAGATGTTGAGTATTTTCTGTCATAGAGATACCTAGCTAGCAGGCAAAGGGGCAGTGCCATACGAGTGTGTTTGTTATTCTTTTGTAAACTTCATGTTTAACATCAATTAGAGGGGCTTTCAAACACTAAGTGCTATATAAAAATGAGCCATCCAAGCGGCTTTAAGAAACAGAGTGTAGAGAGTCGCACTTGGTAGTGCTAAAGAAGAGTAAAACAACAGAAATAGTAAGCTCTGTTTAATTGATAGAATCACGAGCTAGTACAAATTAGTAGATAAGAAAGAAAGCGAGCACCAGGCTCGCTTTTTCGCTCTGTTACGAATAACTTAGTAGGTTTATTTTACGTAGACACGAGGGTTCGCGCTTCCCCAAACCGTATATAGTTCAGGGAAGATGACTTCTGCGTGTTTTTCCATCTCAGCAGCTGAAATCGTTTTGCCTTGTTGGGAGCCAAACAAAACAACTTCAGAACCAGGCTCAACATCTTTGATACCTGTAACATCTACCATTGTGGTGTTCATTGAAGCAACGCCCGCAACTTTTGCACGTTGGCCATTGATCAGAACTTCTGCTGTATTCCCCATTTTTCGTGGATAGCCATCAGAGTAACCAACAGGAATGTTCGCCATTAAGCTTTCTTTGCTTGTTGTGTAGCTGCTGTCGTAACCGACTGTGCTATTTTTTGGCAGGTGGTGAACGGATGCCACGCGTGTTTTGAAAGACACGATAGAAGGGTACTCAGGGTTAGTTGGTAAGTCTCCGTATAAAACGCCACCAGGACGAACCATATCAAGCTGGGCCTCAGGAACATTAAGCGCGGTGTAAGAGTTTGCTACGTGCAGTAAAATGTTGTCGCGTTTTAGATTCGCTTCTTTAATCAGCCATGCAGAACTGTCTTTGAATGAAGCTAACTTTTGGCGCACGTCGTCTGCATTGTAGTTAGGGAAATGAGTCATGATACCAACAATATTAACGCCAGCTTGTTGAGCGATTTCTAGCGCTTCTTTCTTGCCCGCTTCTGTCGTCATATCAACACCATTACGTCCCATACCACCGTCGTTAAGAGCAAGGTGAACTTTGAGTTCTTTACCAGCTTTCTCGGCTAGTTTAGACAGTGCTTTAGCTTGCTCTGCTGTGCCTATCAACTCTTCGACATTTAGGTCGATTGCGGCTTCAATCTCGCCAATATCCGCTGAGCGTACACGCATGAGTTGGCCTTTAAAGCCACTGTCGCGAACAGTTTGTGCTTCGGCGTTACTTGCAACGGCAACGCAAGGAATTTGTTGTTCGATAATAGTCGGCATCAGGCCTGCGATACCATTACCGTATGCGTCGGCTTTCATCACGGCGCAGATTTTCGTTTTGCCATCCATGTGCGATTTAAACTGCTCAATATTATCGCGGAACTGACCTAAGTTTATTTC
Source organism: Vibrio sp. YT-17 (assembly GCF_033337375.1). Lineage (NCBI taxonomy): Bacteria > Pseudomonadati > Pseudomonadota > Gammaproteobacteria > Vibrionales > Vibrionaceae > Vibrio > Vibrio sp. YT-17. Next base: position 112,873 of record NZ_JAWOQP010000016.1, on the reverse strand, counting down.
TAGCCAAGCGTTAGCACCTTGAACTTGCTCTGCTTTTGCTGCTGTATTGCTAATTTGCAGAGGAGCAGCAGTAGCTTGCATTACAGGAACCGCGATTGCAGCAGCGATAGTCAGTGATAGTAAGGTTTTATTTAAGCGCATAAAGTCTCCGTACGCGTTTTTTGTATTGGTTATGTTATTGAGTACTTGGGGAAAGTACCTGACGAAGTAAAACGCTCCAAGTGGTGCTTTGGAGCGTTTGTTAAGATAGTGATTTAATATATACCTAAATATACCTCAGTGATGACATTCAATTTAAGCAAATCGGGATTGATTTGATATCTACTAAGGTACCCACTGAGTTTAACTCAGTTTAAAGCGGCTCATTACATCTTTAAGAGAAATGGATAGCTGGCTTAGTTCGCGGCACGCCTGTGCGGTTTGCTCCGAGCCTTGCGAGACCTCTTGAGATGCCAAATGTATGTTTTCAATGCTGCGGTTAAGCTCTTCCGCAACGGAGTCTTGCTGGTTACAAGCCGTGGCGATTTGGGTACCCATGTCTGAGATGTCCGAAATCGAATGCTCAATGTCGCTCATCAGCTGTTTTGATTGAATGCCTTGTTCTGCACATTCTGAGATACTGGTTCTAGAAAGTTCAGTGGCTGATTTTGCGTCTTTTGCAAGTGATTGTAGCTGCTCAATGATCGAAGTGATTTCACTCGTTGAATCTTGCGTACGGCCGGCAAGAGTTCGAACTTCGTCTGCAACGACGGCAAAGCCACGACCAGACTCACCAGCACGCGCCGCTTCAATGGCTGCATTAAGTGCAAGTAGGTTGGTTTGATCGGCGATGTCGCGGATAACATCCACGATCACGTTAATTTTATTCGATTGCTGTTCAAGCTCTGCTACGGTATCGCCTGCAGCGCCAATTACGTTTGAAACTTCTTGAATCGCGTCAACCATACCTTGGGTTTCACGAACACCGTGTTGTGTGCGGCGGTTTGCTTCGTTAGCTTGGTTCGCTGAGTCTTCAGTGTTACGAGCAACATCGGCTACGGCCGCTTTCATTTCTGTCATTGCTGTTGCGATGTGCGTAATTTGCAGCTGTTGATCTTTCATACCAGACGCAGAAATATCGGAGATTTGGTTCATCTCTTCGACAGCGCTGCTTAACTGAGTAACTGCAGCAATCACGTTATCGATAACTTGGCGTAAGTCATCTTGCATCTTAGTGGTCGCGTCTGCCAGTTCACCAAGCTCGTCATTGCCGATTGCTTTACGGTCAATGTCACTTGATAGATCACCTGTCGCGATGGCATTTGCTTGCTCAACAACAAGTTTAAGTGGGCCACAAATTAGGCGAGTCAGCACGTATGTCATGCCTACCATGATCAGTAGAATAATCACGTTACTTGCAATTGAAGAATTACTCAATCCATTTACAGAGGACAGGATATGAGTTTTGTTGCTATCCATAGCTTCTTTAAGGAGACGGATTAGTTCGCCTAACTCTGAGTCAACCGCTTCGAAAGCAGACAAAGAGTTCGCCAAAATAGGGTGGGCCTTGCTTTTGTCGTTAGCTAGCATCGCTTCATTGTACTGGTCCATAGTAACCAAGTACTTTTTCCACTGACGCATAAGACGCTGGTAAGTTTGCTGCTCTTCGCCAGGCCAGATAGTTTCACCGTAAGCGTTGAGCTCTCTAGTGATCTTTTCGCGTTCTCTAATATTGTTAGAAATTTTAGTTTTGACTTGGTCTGCGTCTTCATAAGTGTACGCAGCAAATTGAGCTCGGCGCCAGCGAGACAAGTGGTCTCGAATCGAATCGACCCTTTCCATTGCAGGAAGCGTATCATCGGTATAGTTTAAAAGCTCAGATTTGATGCTTTTGAGCTCTGTAGATAAAAACACGCCAAATGCAATGTTGACGATGGCAATGAGTAAAAACGATAGCGATATCTTTTTCGCTATAGAAAGATTCTTGATAGACATTAGTGATATACCTTGTTTTTCTTATGTTGTGTCGCCAAAGTAAACCACATCCTTATATGTGATATATGTCCATTAAATTACTGCAACTCGTGTAACGTACCATTATTTATTGATATTTTCGATAATGAATTGAGCTTTGTTTGAAAATAAAAAAAGTCAATGATTTTATAAAGGTACGACCACATTCGATATAAAGTTATCGGTAACAAAATATGATGTTCTGTACGCAGTCGTGCCAAGAGTAGGGAATCAAATTGTTACAGATGTTACAGCGGTGAAAAGATCAGCGTTCATAACGTGATAGTCGCGTGTTTACCTCGAAGCAGTTACGGACACTAGTATGCGTATGACTTAATAGACAATGAAAGGGAACGGGTGCTTATTGGTCTAATTGAATGCCAAACGTACTAGTCAGATCGCTTTTTAAGCACTTAAATCAAAAAGATAAAATTTATTGTTGACCAGATAAATTAATCCGTTAAAGTACGCCTCGTTCTCACGGCAAAGGCCGCTGAGACAGATGGTGTCTAACCCATCGCATGATTGCGTTGCCCTGGTGGTGGAATTGGTAGACACAAGGGATTTAAAATCCCTCGGCGTTCGCGCTGTGCCGGTTCAAGTCCGGCCCGGGGCACCATCAAAATCTTTGGTGACAGAGATACAAAATCAGAAAGGCGCCTTGGCAGAGTGGCTATGCAGCGGATTGCAAATCCGTGGACCTCGGTTCGACTCCGGGAGGCGCCTCCACTATTTCGAAAGCCAGTCTTAAATGACTGGCTTTTTTCGTTTTTAGTCCGCCTTTTCGTAACCCTCGCGCTTTCCTAAAGCCTCCCATGTTTTAATCACCATTCAATATTTTTAATGCGCTAATCATTGATTTTATAAATGTTAGACAGCTCAATAATTGTATAGTGTGATTGGTGATAGTTTCTCTTCGATTGTAATCCGAACTTTTTGTATTACAGGCAGCAACCTAGCTAGCGTCATAGTTAGTATCGCTTGGTGCGTATATGCAGAAAGGAGGATTCTAGTCCTTAACGTGAGAGAAAAATAATGAAAACATTCAACCTTAAACCTACACTTTTACCCTTAACTTTGCTGCTCAGTTCGCCTGTAATGGCGGCACAAAATGGCACCATGATGCAGTATTTCCATTGGTATGTGCCAAATGACGGTGCGCTCTGGACACAAGTTGAAAACAACGCTTCGGCACTATCTGGCAACGGCTTTACTGCGTTATGGTTACCGCCCGCCTATAAAGGTGCTGGTGGTAGCAACGACGTCGGTTATGGCGTTTATGATATGTATGATTTGGGAGAGTTTGATCAAAAAGGTTCGGTGCGCACCAAGTATGGCACCAAAGATCAGTACCTAAGCGCCATCAATACTGCCCATAAAAACAATATCCAGATTTATGGCGATGTGGTGTTCAACCATCGCGGTGGTGCGGATGGAAAGTCTTGGGTTGATACCAAGCGAGTCGATTGGAACAACCGAAATATTGAACTTGGTGATAAATGGATTGAAGCGTGGGTAGAGTTTGATTTCCCTGGGCGCAACGACAAGTACTCAAACTTTCATTGGACGTGGTACCACTTTGATGGCGTGGACTGGGACGATGCTGGCGAAGAAAAAGCTATCTTCAAATTCAAAGGTGAGGGTAAGGCATGGGATTGGGAAGTGAGCTCGGAAAAAGGCAACTACGATTACCTTATGTACGCTGATCTAGACATGGATCACCCTGAAGTTAAGAAAGAACTTAAAGACTGGGGTGAGTGGTATATCAACATGACTGGTGTTGATGGGTTTAGAATGGACGCGGTGAAGCACATCAAATATCAATACCTGCAAGAATGGATTGATCACCTACGTTGGAAAACAGGGAAAGAACTATTCACGGTCGGAGAGTACTGGAACTACGATGTGAATCAGCTGCATAACTTTATCACCAAAACCTCTGGCAGCATGTCTTTGTTTGATGCACCGTTACATATGAACTTTTATAATGCGTCTAAATCGGGTGGTAGCTACGATATGCGTCAAATCATGGATGGTACGCTGATGAAGGACAATTCAGTCAAAGCGGTAACCTTAGTAGAAAACCATGACACTCAACCTTTGCAGGCTTTGGAGTCGACGGTTGATTGGTGGTTTAAGCCGCTCGCTTACGCGTTTATCTTATTGCGTGAAGAAGGCTATCCATCCGTGTTTTATGCAGATTACTACGGCGCGCAGTACAGTGATAAAGGGCATGACATCAATATGGTCAAAGTGCCTTACATTGAAGAGCTAGTAACACTGCGTAAAGATTATGCGTATGGCAAACAACATTCTTATCTCGACCACTGGGACGTAATTGGTTGGACTCGAGAAGGTGATGCAAAGCATCCACATTCAATGGCCGTGATCATGAGCGATGGACCTGGCGGCTCGAAGTGGATGTATACGGGTAAACCAAGTGCTCGCTACGTAGACAAGTTGGGTATCCGAACTGAAGAAGTTTGGACTGATGCGAATGGTTGGGCTGAGTTCCCAGTAAACGGCGGATCTGTCTCGGTTTGGGTTGGCGTTGAATAATCCATTCCTGTGATTTTGATACAGAGTAGGCAATTCTTGATAAATCTTTTCAATGAATCAATGTGTTATTTGATATTCATTCAACAAATGAGTAACTTATATTTGAGCATAATCTAGAGGAAGATAAAGAATGGAATCTATTGCTGATGTATTGGTTGTGGCTATTGTGTTCGGTGCCATATTTGGGGGCGGGATAATAAAGTTAATCTTGAACCATCGTAAAGAAGTAAGAGCGTTGGAGATATCTGAACGTAATACGATGAGCCGAGAAGAACAAGATAACCTTAACAAGCAAATTGGTGACTTGAAGCGACGTGTTGAAGTGTTAGAGCGAATTGTCACAGATAACAAATATCAACTTGAAAAAGAAATCGCCTCTCTGTAGATCACCACTTAATCGTAAAGCCGGCGAAGTCCGGCTTTTTGGTGTCTGTACGTCATACCTTTCGGATGTTTAACTCAGCGTTCATCAAAAAAGTCTTTGTCGCGAATGTATTTACTCATAAAGTGATAAGAGAACGGTCGCATTAACCAACTAAATAAGGAGCGCCCAAGCCGTATGAGCGTTGGGGTGTTCTCGTATATTCTCCCGTTATATAACCATAGCATTTTGCCTACATGCCAATACAAAAAAGGTACGGGCGGCATAAAGGTCACGATGTCGATGTCGCAACAAATCCTGTATGTTTTGTGCCCCAAACGGTAGCGTTTCTTAAACGTCCAATCTCCGACAGCGGGCTGTCCGAAAGTGACCACGCGTTTAATGCTTTTGGGGTATTTTTTCTCAATATAGTCAGCAAAAACACTGCCAATCGCGCCACCTGAAGAGTGGCCAGTAATAGTGATTCTTTTTCCCCTGAGAATAAGTGGTACAACGATACCTTCGAGGCGTTCGATCACGGTCAACCCTAACCGATCTTCATTCCGGCTCGGTAAACTTTCTTGGAACAACAGATGATAGAAACCCGCGTGAATGCGATAGTTTAGTCCCAACCTTCGACAGCTTCTCGTCCACATCGCGAAGTTCAACAACCAATCACTGATACTGTGTGAGCCTTTAATCACTACGACCACTTCACTCTGTTTTTTACTCCAGAGCACGCGAATCATAATCTTACCGTGTTCATTTCTAATGACTCGTTGCCCATTAGGATCGAATCCATATTGAGTTTGTCTGAAGACGCGAGGGTAGGCGAGATTACAAAGCACCGCATAGCGCTCGTATTGGTATCGTTTTAATGGTTTCACGTTATCTTTCTTAATGGAGCCCAACGATTGACTGTAATTAATGAATATTAAGAATACGTGAACCTTGATTTAGGGTCGGTAGAGATTTTGTGTATTGGAATCGCGAATGAAAGACTCAAACTGGCTTAAATGCGTCAAGATGGTTTGGCGAGAGAGTTCATGATGTTCGCTAAGCACGTTAATTAGCTTTTTCAAAGCCTTACGATCTTGTTTATTGAGATTTGCTGTTTCTTTGAGTTGTGCGAAAAATTCAATTTGACTTGAAGTGTCGTTAAAGTCACCGAGCTTGTCTTGCAATAGTTTTAGTTGTTTCACGTTGTTTTTGTGCTGTTGGGAAGGATAGAGCGTGGAAAATCCTTCTAACAAATAACGAAGCGCTTTGCACTTTATCCGCATCGAATGAATCACGCTGTCACGACTTTTGTCCGAGATTTTGCGTCGTGCTTTATCAACTTTTTTAAATTGAACGGAGATTTTTTGGCTTGCGAAAAGTAACGCAGGTACGTTGCTATCCACTGGTTCGTGTTGCGTACTTCGCAACATACTATTCCTGATCAAAGTGCAGTGCGTTGTGTATTCTTGTGTATCTAGCCAACGCGTAACTTTTGCTTGTTCGTAAGCACGTTCAGATTCTATAAAGCAAAAAAGTTGCTCAAGAGACGATTTGTGATTTGGGAGCATTTCAATGTATTGGTTTTTGTCCAAGATAAATACGTCCAAATCACGCAGCTTATTTGTTTTCTTCATCATTATTCTTAAATGAGGTTTCAAAATACGCTGTTCAAAAGGAGGGATCAGTTCGCGAAGTAGTGAGCATAGTGAGCGTATGCGCCTCAGTGTGACGCGATATTGGTGTGTATATTCAGGATCCAAGTCGTCGATGACTCCCTGCTCCAGAGAGCGTGCATAATCAAATTCAGTAAGGAAGAAGTGGGGCACTACGAAGTCGAGTTCGGAGTCGGCATGTAAGGGTAAGTGAAATGATGGTTTTCGAAACATGATGAGCGCTATTTTGTTCTCTGAAATACACGTTAAGTTTATACCCATACTGTTAACTTGCGCGATTTGTTGGCTCTTCATTGATATAAAATGAGAAGGTTAAAAGGCACGAAAGCAAAGCGTATTGATGATCAAATAAGCAAAATGATCGCCCTTTGTTCGTTAGAGTCGTCTTTTTAACCATTTGAATAAAAAAGACTAATTTTTTGTTGACCAGATAAATTAATCCGTTAAAGTACGCCTCGTTCTCACGGCAAAGGTCGCGAGATAGATGGTGTCTAACCCATCGCATGATTGCGTTGCCCTGGTGGTGGAATTGGTAGACACAAGGGATTTAAAATCCCTCGGCGTTCGCGCTGTGCCGGTTCAAGTCCGGCCCGGGGCACCATCAAAATCTTTGGTGACAGAGATACAAAATCAGAAAGGCGCCTTGGCAGAGTGGCTATGCAGCGGATTGCAAATCCGTGGACCTCGGTTCGACTCCGGGAGGCGCCTCCATTCTTTTACTTGTCCATGAGTTCCGATAGTAACCTGTAGGATCTCAACTTCTCAGATTGTTCAAACACCATCGTGTTTACCATAATTTCATCTGCCCCAGTGCGTTCCAAAAGTTTCTCAATTTTCTGTCTTACATATGTTTGATCACCATGGATAGATTCACGTAATTGAGTTTCAACGTGAAGCTTTTCCTGTGCTGACCATAGTGGTGCCATACTTTTCACTGGTGCGCGAAGTTTTTCGCGATTGCCGCGAATCATTTTTAAGAATTTTTGCTTCTCTGTTGTCGCGAGAAAATCTGCATGTGACTGAGTATCCGCTACGATAACGTTGGCACAAATCATCACATAGGGTTGAGCTAAATGCTCGGATGGGACAAACTCATCTCGATAAAAGTTTAGAGCACGAGACATTGCATCTGGAGCAAAGTGTGCAGCAAATGCGAAAGGTAAGCCTCTCTTAGCTGCTAAACGTGCGCTGTATGTACTCGACCCCAGAAGCCAAATCGGCAGAGATGTGTTGTTACCTGGATAAGCCGCGACTGGTTGATTTCGAGATACGGGACCAAGAAAGAAATTAAGTTCCTCCAACAGCTCTTCAAAGTCAGGATCCATATGCTCTGGTTCCCGCCTTAATGCATGCATTGTTTGGTAGTCGGTGCCTGGTGCGCGTCCTAATCCGAGGTCAATACGACCAGGGTATAATGCCTCTAACGTTCCGAATTGCTCTGCAATAACTAGTGGTGCATGGTTAGGTAACATGATTCCACCTGATCCTAAACGGATCGAGTTCGTGTGCGCTCCAATATGACTGAGTAATACACTGGTTGCGGCACTGGCGATGTCGGGCATGTTATGGTGTTCAGCCATCCAAAACCGATGATAGCCCCAGGACTCGATTGATTGAGCTAATTCAACGGAGCGTTCGAACGTTTCGGTGAAGTTTGTTCCGTCGGACACGGGTGCCAAATCCAGAACAGATAAACGAGGAAAAGACATAGGATAGTTATAGCCTGTTAATGAATCTTAACTATCATATGGTGGTGAAAGTTGACGTTTAAAAGGGGAGGATTAACCATTCACAATGGATTATTTTTCTTCAATGCCTGGAGAGCGTTTAGCTTACGAGTTTAGCTTTTGCTATGTGATAAAAGCGGCTTTATTACTGTAAGTGGCCACAGTGGTCGATGTCGTTGAATATTCGCATGTAGAACGTTTCCACAGCTACTTTAGATTAAAACATAGGCCTCTTTAACAGCGAACTGCTGTTGTCGACAATAGTGAACGAGCTAGCTTTAGAACGTTTTGACTGATACATAGACTTGTCTGCCGCTGTTAATAATTCATGTACATTCGACCCATGCTCAGGATAGAGTGCAATACCAATGCTAGCTCCGACGCATAACTCTTTACCTTTAAAATGAATTACTTTTTCTATTTCTTGGATATAGCGTAGTGCACATGCAGACAGAGACGTACCTGTTGTGTGTGAACGATGAATAATAATAAATTCATCTCCACCAAAGCGGCCTACCATGTCTGATTCGTCGATAATACTTGATAATCTACTAGCTACAGATTTTAACACTGCATCACCTGCCTCATGGCCATGGCTATCGTTAATATCCTTAAATAAATTTAAATCTATAAAAAACAAACTAAAACTATTCTCACTGCCTCTGAAATTACGCGTAAGCTGGATCAAATGTTTTTCTATTGCTCGACGATTGTAGATATTAGTTAAGGAGTCGTGCTCAGACAAAAATACCAAACTTTCTTTTTGACGATTTAGAACTGAAGTTTGATTCTCTACTTCTTCTTTAAGTTTTGATTTTGATATTGTTGTGTGGTTTAACAATGCCGCCATTTTATTGAAGTAACAAGACAGATTTTCAAATTCCGTGAATTGATTTTCTGAAGGGATTTTATAGTCAAAATTTGACCTGCTTAATTGTTTTATTCCATTTATAAACCTTTGAAAGCTTCTCTTGAACTTTATTTTTATATAAAAGCATAATAGCATAACAACCAGAGAGATAAAAATAATACCTGCTTGAGTGTAATAATTTAAATTTTGTAGTTTTGTAGACTTATTATTAAGTATTTTTTTATAAATATATATTATTTCATTATTCATATCCTGGGATACAATGTTTATTCTGGATTGTATGACAGGATTTGATTTATTATAATTTACGACTGAATCATAATGGCGATCTTTGTCTAGTAAATGATTATTTTCGTATTGAACTAAAAAATACAGTTCGAGATTCATTTTTTTTAGGTCTTTAGTAAGGTATAAAACATCTTCATTTTGAGATAATAATTCGTTTAATTTGTTATGAGAAATCATGAATTGTGTGAAATTGTTTTTTCCCCTATTTTGAGTGTAAGCCCAAAGATAACTACTTAATGACTCTAATGATATTTGTATGTCCATTATTTGGTTTAATTGTTTCTTGGCTTTATAATCTTCTATTTTTATGAAGCTTATGTATACTATAACGCTGATACATAGTATTACGCTTAGACTGAATAGTGATGCTAAATAGTGGTTTAACGAACGATGCATTTTAATCTAGACCATCAAAATATGAATTGATATAGTTTTCTTTAAATATTTTTCTGTAATTTGGAATCTGTCCTTCTACATAGTTTTGTTTTAATGCCCAATTAGCTTCTGATTGTAATGTAAATAATAAAGAATTCGTTAAATTTAATCGAAAGTTATAATCATCCCAACTCCAAGATATTTCTTCAACTGTTGTGTTAAGTTTTTGTGATAGTATTTTCATTGTTAAATGAGGGTTTTTATCCATCCAGTTAATTGAGTGATGAAGTGACTTTATTATTTTCATTACTTCTTGATCTGATTTTTCAATGTGTATTTCTTTTGATACAAGCAAAAAGTAAAGTTTATACACGCCAATAATTCCTATGTTCTTTACTTCTTCATTTATTCTATTCTTGGCCATAAATCCGTATGGCTCCCAAGTAGATATTGCATCGACGTTTCCTTGCATTAAATGATTTATAATAACCTGCGTTGTTGATGATATTTTTTCTACTTTTTCTAAATCAATGTCATTTACCTGTAGCAACAAGTCTAAGTAATATTCGCTAGCGCTCTTTTTTATTACACCAACCTTTTTTCCTGGTAATTTATCTATACTTTCTATGCCAGACCGCTTTTTAGTTAGCAGCTTAATATCATTCGTAGAAGATGCAAAAGAAGTGATTAATGCTAAATCTTTGTATTCAAAGCTTTTAAACATCAGTACGCTTTCAGAAAAAGTGGCGTAATTAACATGGTTTTCTAGAAGTAGGTTTGAACATTCGACCCCTCCAAAGCACATGATAAGTTCGACGTTTAAATCGTTTTCTTCAAACGCACCTATGTGCTCTGCAATGATAAAAGGGGCTGACAGAGGCGTCTTAGATATACCGATTGTTGTAGGTTTGTGGATAGCATTTGATACCGTTGTTAACTTTAAATAAGCAACTACTAATGCAGAAAGAACTAAAATTATGATAACTGTAGAAATCTGTTTTGTATCCATCAAAAACAACTCCCTTCATAATAGTAGTAATTAATCTATCAGTTAAATGAGTGTAGTTGCTTATTGGGTTGATGCTAGGAGAGGAGGGGATTTATTTGTATCGTGCCAAATTTATGAGTACCTAGGGGTAATTTCGGTAACTGGCTTAGATATAAAGAATTTATCTTTAGTTAGTTCAAGTTGTAGCAAATGACTGATTTCATAACATGATGATTTATGGAGAGATATCAACTTTTTAAGTTGAAAAATTGTACTCCATTTTTGCCATTTTTCTTTATCTCATACATTGCGTGATCGGCTTTTTGATACACTTCATTAAACGGTTGCTTTCCTTTGTTAAAGAGACAAACACCGATACTCATTCCTATCGTTACTTTATGTAAGTCTTGATTTATCGCTGGAATGATTGAATCTAAGAGTTGATTGCAAAGTTGGGATATTTCCTCTCGACTTGAATGCCAGTTTAAGATAACAAATTCATCGCCTCCTATGCGTCCAACTTGAGACTTGCTTGACGCAAGCTCTGTTAAGCTATTGGCGATATTGATGAGGAGGGTGTCGCCAGTATGATGGCCTAGCTGGTCGTTAACTGCTTTAAAATTATCTATATCAACAAACACTAAAGCAGACTGCTGAGACGGTTCGGTTTGAGGTTGATGATTAAAGTTTTCCTCAATTGCTTTTCTATTTAACAATCCAGTCAATGGATCACTCGAAGCCAACTTGGCCAGTTGCTGCTCATAACGCTTTTCTTTTGTAATATCGATATGAGTACCCATCATCCGTAGTGGTTCGCCATCAGAACCATACTCGACGATGCGCCCTCGATCGTAGACCCAGCTATCACTGCCGTCTTTATGAATCATGCGATGCACTACCTCATAAAGGTCGGTCTTGCCTGCTAGGTGATCTTCAAATGCACCCACCGCAAGATCATAATCTTCAGGGTGGAGATTGTTTTTCCACGTTTCAACCGTCGCGGTTAACTCATGGGGCTGATAACCTAGCATTTTTCCCCACTGCATATTGAATATCGTCAAAGTACCTGAAGGAATATGCTGCTCCCACAAACACAGTCCATTACTGTCGAGTGCAGCATTCAACTTTTCTTGTAGTCGCGCATTCTTCCGCTTCAGCTCTTCATTTTCTTTTTCTAAGCAGGCAATTCGAGTTAGATATTCTTCCATTTTGCGCATAATTTACGTCGATTTCGGAGCGACAATATACGAAAAATACTTTGCAATTTCTATGATTGAGCTTGGAGATATAAGTATTGAATATGCGGTAAATAATAAAAAATCGGTGATGTTACTTAAGAGCAGCAAAGTAAATACTTGGAAAAAGAAGGAAATAGGGGGCAAGCGAGGGGCTCTCCTGGTGCAAAGTCTTAAATGGAGGCCTTTGCACCGGGACTACTGAGGGTTAGCGGTTTAGTGCACCACAACGCTCAGGCTGGTATGTGATATCGACAATTTCAATTGTCTTCACTTGATTATTTGGCATTGGCCATTCAAGTTTTTGACCAACAGACAAACCGATCAGTGCGCTGCCTACGGGCGCAAAAATAGAGATATCATCACTGCTTTTCAGTTCAGAAGGGTAAACCAATGTCTTTGTCATGGTTCTATCTTCACCTGCAAATTTAAACTCTACAGTTGAGTTCATCGTGACCACGTTATCTGGCATTTGTTCTGGCTCAAGAACTGTTGCTCGGTCGAGCTCTGCTTCTAATTCCACAAGCTCCGCTGCGATGTTTGGCATTTTATCCAACAAGGCCGTGATTCGGTTCATATCTAAGCTTGAGATGTAGATAGAATTGTTTTCTGACATTTTATGACTCCCAAATAAAAGGCCGCCTCACAAAAATGGGACGGCACTCTATATGTCAATTACGGTATCAACCATATGGACGCTATTCCATATGAACTAAACCTGATTTTAGTCTTTATAATGCGACTTAGCTAGTAAAAAATTTTTATTGTGAAGCTTGATTTTTCTAAACCTTTCAATCACTTCAGATATTGTTCTCTGATCACCTTGAAACGGTGAAGTCAAGTGAGTGCGTCGTTTAGAAGCAAAACAGGATTTATCGTAGGTGTGCTCGGTTTCGATGGTCAGCCTTACTTCATAAAGCAAAACGGTATAGTCCGTTGCTAGTATGGCTTCGGTTATCTCAGTTTGTTAAAACTACCAATATCCGTTAATAAATTACTTTTTATTTCGCAATAGTCAGATAAATACGTTCATCTACCCCTTTAGGGTAGTTTGAAATTGTAATTGATTTACATCATGTATTAATTTTCTTTCACAATTAACAATGAGCTCAGTGATAAGAACCTAACTCTTAGGAATTATAATGAGCAAGTTGAAGCTAGTAGTCATCGGTAACGGTATGGTAGGGCACCGTTATATTGAAGACTTAGTCGAGAAAGCTGATATGTCTAATATGGACATTACGGTTTTCTGTGAAGAACCTCGTGTCGCATACGACCGTGTGCACCTTTCCTCTTACTTTTCTCACCATACTGCAGATGAACTTTCTTTAGTGAAAGAAGGCTTCTACGAGAAACACGGTATTAACATGCTGATCGGCGAACGCGCGATTAACATCAACCGTGAAAACCGCATTGTTTACTCAAGCACTGGCCGAGAAGTTCAATACGACAAGCTGATTCTTGCTACTGGCTCATTCCCATTTGTTCCACCTATCAAAGGTCACGAAAGCAAAGACTGTTTTGTTTACCGTACTATCGAAGATCTTAAAGCGATCGAAGCGTGTGCGAAGAAGAGCAAATCAGGCGTTGTTGTCGGTGGTGGTCTGCTAGGCCTTGAAGCAGCAGGCGCACTGAAAGCACTGGGTGTAGAAACGCACGTTGTTGAGTTCGCGCCAAAGCTAATGGCTGAGCAACTTGACCTGGCTGGTGGTAACCAACTTCGTCAAAAGATCGAGCGTATGGGCGTGAACGTTCACACCAGCAAAAACACGCTTGAGATTGCGGCAGAAGGCACAAACGCACGCAACGTTATGCGTTTTGCTGACGGTTCAGAGCTAGAAACAGACTTCATCGTATTCTCTGCAGGTATTCGCCCACAAGACAAACTAGCACGCCAAATGGAGCTAGAAGTGGCACCTCGTGGCGGTGTTGCTATCAACGACCATTGTCAGACTTCTGATGAGAACATCTACGCTATCGGTGAGTGTGCGTCTTGGAACGAAATGTTCTACGGCCTTGTTGCTCCTGGCTACAAGATGGCGACCGTTGCTGTTGACCACCTACTAGGTAACACAGAAAGCAAATTCGAAGGCGCTGACATGTCTGCGAAGCTGAAACTTCTTGGCGTGAAAGTAGGCTCTATCGGTGACGCGAACGGTCGTACTGAAGGGTGTAAGAGTTACGTTTACCAGAACGAAGAGCAAGAAGTTTACAAACGTCTTGTCGTTTCTGAAGACAACAAGAAACTGCTTGGCGCGGTTATGGTTGGCGACACGTCTGACTACGGCGACCTGCTTCAACTTATGTTGAACGAAATCGACCTACCAGAACACCCGGATGCGTTGATCCTTCCTGCACACGCAGGCGCTGAGAAACCAGCACTAGGTGCAGACGCTCTACCAGAAAGCGCAGTGATCTGTTCTTGTTTCGACGTGACAAAAGGCAAGGTCGCACAAGCGGTCGCTAATGGTCACCACACGTTGGGCGACATCAAAGCAGTGACGGGCGCGGGTACAGGCTGTGGTGGTTGTATTCCTCTAGTGACCTCTGTTCTAAATGCTGAGCTTGCTAAATCTGGTATCGAAGTGAAGAACGACGTGTGTGAGCACTTTGCATACTCACGCCAAGAGCTGTTCCACCTAATCCGCATTGAAGAGATCAAAACGTTTGATGAGCTTCTAGAGAAATACGGCAAAGGTTACGGCTGTGAAGTTTGTAAACCACTGGCTGGTTCTATCTTGGCTTCTTGCTGGGGTGAGCACATTCTTAAGCCACAACTGGTTAAGCTGCACGACACGAACGATAACTTCCTAGGTAACATCCAAAAAGACGGTACTTACTCTGTTATCCCACGTATGGCGGGTGGCGAAGTAACACCTCAAGCACTGAGTGCACTAGCGAACGTTGCAGCAGAATACAACCTATACACCAAAGTAACCGGTGCTCAACGTATTGGTCTGTTTGGTGCTCAAAAAGACGATCTTCCAGAGATCTGGCGCAAGCTTATCGACGCTGGTTTCGAAACAGGTCAAGCGTACGCAAAAGCACTTCGTATGGCGAAGACATGTGTGGGCTCAACTTGGTGTCGTTACGGCGTTCAAGACTCTGTTGGTCTGGGTTCTTACATCGAGAACCGTTACAAAGGCATTCGTACACCTCATAAGATGAAGTTCGGTGTTTCTGGTTGTACTCGTGAGTGTGCGGAAGCACAAGGTAAAGACCTTGGCATCATCGCGACTGACGCAGGTTGGAACATGTACGTATGTGGTAACGGCGGCATGAAACCTCGTCACGCAGACCTACTTGCAAGTGACCTAGATAAAGAAACACTAATCAAGTACATCGACCGCTTCATGATGTTCTACATCCGTACTGCTGCGCCACTACAACGCACATCAGTTTGGATGGAAAACATGGAAGGTGGCGTTGACTACCTACGCGAAGTGATTGTTAACGACAAGCTTGGTATCAACGCTCAACTAGAGGCAGACGTAGCGAAGCTTGTAGACGAGTACGAGTGTGAGTGGACTGCGACCATCAACGACGAATCACAACTGACTCGTTTCGCGCACTTCATCAACTCTGACAAGCGCGATGAAAACGTCGTGTTTGTACAAGAGCGTGAACAGCACCGCCCAGCAACCTTCACGGAAAAACACCCTGAAGCGAAAGGCGACATCCTACACGTAGCGATCACTGAAGCATAAGGGAAGGTTGATTATGTCATTTGAAAAGATTTGCCAAATCAGCGACATCGTACCGGGCACGGGTGTTTGTGCACTGGTTGATGGTCAGCAAGTTGCGGTATTCCGCCCAACACAAGCAGAAGAAGTGCTGGCGATCAGCAACACAGACCCGTTCTTCCAATCAAACGTGCTTTCTCGCGGTTTGATCTGTGAGCACCAAGGCGAGCTTTGGGTGGCTAGCCCACTTAAGAAGCAACGCTTTAACCTGACAACAGGTGCGTGCATGGAAGACGAGCGTTTTAGCGTGAAAGCGTACAAAACCCGCGTAACAAACGGCGAAGTAGAAATCTCTGCGTAAGCTTGGTTTTCATTCCCTCCTCTTAGGGGAGGGAATGAACTGAAACCTAGATTTAATAGACAAAGGCTTTCCAAGCATCAACTCAGGGGAACAGGGAAGCGAGGTGTTGTAGACAGCGTTCAGGTGTCAACGGGAAGCCTTTCTCTATTAAATCTTTAACTTTTTAACTTTCAATTTTGGATAAGGACACATTCATGTCTACTGATTTTAAGCCTGCAGAATTCGTGCAAACCATGATCAATGTTGGTGAAGCGAAAACCAATACAAGCACGCGAGATCTTCTGCTTCGCGGTACGATGGCTGGCGTTATTCTTTCGCTTGCGGTGGTGGTTGCTATTACCGCGATTGTACAAACGGGTATCGGCCTTGTAGGTGCACTTGTTTTCCCCGTTGGTTTCGTAATTCTAAGTGTGATGGGTTATGACCTAGTAACCGGTGTTTTTGGTCTAGCGCCTCTGGCTAAGTTTGCGAACCGTCCGGGCATCACTTGGGGTCGTATCTTCCGTTGTTGGGGTCTTGTAGGCTTGGGTAACCTTATCGGTTCTCTGATCGTTGCTTACCTAGTGGCTATCTCTCTAACAGGTAACTTCTCTCTAGAACTGAACGCAGTAGCGAAGAAATTTGTCGCTGTTTCTACCGCGCGTAGCCTTGGTTTTGAAAACATGGGTATGGACGGATGGATCACGTGTTTCGTACGCGGCATCTTCTGTAACCTAATGGTGTGTCTTGGCGTTATCGGCAACATGACAGCACGTTCAGTGTCTGGTCGTGTAGCAATGATGTGGTTCCCAATCTTCATCTTCTTTGCGCTAGTATTTGAACACACCGTAGTAAACATGTTCCTATTCCCACTAGGTATGATTCTAGGTGCGGATTTTGGTATCGCGACTTGGTTGAACTTCAACCTTATTCCAACCATTCTAGGTAATATTGTCGGTGGTCTCGTAATGACTTGTATTCCACTGTACCTAACTCACGCAAAAACAGCGCCTTCTATCAACGTAGTTGAAGAAGAAGTAAAAACAGAGCCTGCAATCGCAAAATAAACCGCTTTTATCTGGCCCTACCTATGGTAGGTAGGGCTGTTCAACTCATTTAACTTTCGATAAGTATTGTATTGATTTAACTATAAAAAGTAATAACTCCTTGGGGTGATTTTAACCTTGAGTTAATGACTTGAGTGTTACTTTTTATGTCCAAATTTTCGATAGGCGTTGATATGACAACTGTTAACTCATCTTTAAACAGCGGCTTTGTTTCTCTTGTTGGTGCAGGTCCAGGTGATCCTGATTTGCTCACAGTAAAAGGCTTAAAAGCCATTCAAGCGGCTGAAGTTGTGGTGTACGACCGATTGGTGTCGAAAGACATTCTTGAATTGGCTCACGCATCAGCAGAGATGATCTACGTAGGTAAAAAATTAGACTTTCACTGTGTGCCTCAAGATCAAATCAACCAAATCTTGGTGCAGAAAGCGCAAGAAGGTAAACGCGTTGTGCGCCTAAAAGGTGGGGACTCATTTATCTTTGGCCGTGGTGGTGAAGAGCTAGAAGAGCTAGCCGAATTTGGCATCAAATACGAAGTGGTTCCTGGTATTACGGCGGCGGCGGGTGCAACGGCATACGCTGGTATTCCATTAACGCACCGTGACTATGCTCAAAGTGTTCAATTTATCACTGGTCATGTACAAAAAGATGGGCGTGAGATTGAATGGCATTCACTAGCGCAATCCAACAACACACTTGTGTTCTATATGGGGTTGAAGCAAAGCGGCCATATTATGGATAAGCTGATCACTCATGGGTTAGATCCTGAGATGTCATGCGCCATTATTGAAAACGGTACGCGCCCAGAGCAGCGCGTGTTCCAAGGAAAGTTGAACGAGCTATCGATCATGGCAGAGCAAGCCGTGAGCCCAGCATTGATTGTGGTTGGCAGCGTGACTCAACTTCACAACAAGTTGGATTGGTTCGCAAAGTAATACTGCCCAGAAGTGACTATATTTTACAGGGGCTTTGTTGCCTCTGCATTTCTTGCTTACGCATAGGCATTTGATCAATGAGGTTGTTGATAAACGGCCAGTCTGTTTCTGCGCCCCAACGGTGCTTTTCTAGACCATCTTTACCAAGCAAAATAGCAGTATGAGAACCTTTTTCGACCGCATAAAGACGAGCTAGCATTTTTAGGTCGAACTCTTCTTTAAGCCAAGCAGGAAAGGTATAACCTTGTTCTGTAATGACCAGTGTGACGACATCTCTGTCTTCCAACTCACACTCATTCATAAGTGTTTCTAGCAAGAATTGTTTGACGTATTCATCATTTTCCGGCGCAAAGTAGAGCACACTTCTATGTGGCCAGTATTTGGAGTGCGCTGGATAACCAAATGCTGTCGATGACAAGATACAAGAAAGCAGTATCACTAGTAACTTTCCGCCCATGACAGTTCCCCTAGAAACCCAAATAACTTTTTATACGTTAAGTTTAGTGGAATTGGCTCATTGTGCTTTTTCCAAAACTGGCATAGGGTAGGCAGCAAATAAATTGAGCGTAGAAATAGATGAGTTCGGAAAGCAAACAAAAAATCGCCATTTTGGTTGATGTACAGAATGTGTATTACACCTGTCGCGAAGCGTATCGAAGCAATTTTGATTACAACCAGTTTTGGTATGTCGCCACACAAGGGAAAGAGGTGGTAAGTGCTCGTGCTTATGCCATCGCGAGTAACGATCCAAAACAACGTCAGTTTCATCACATTTTACGCGGTGTTGGATTTGAGGTGATGCTTAAACCCTACATCCAGCGTCGTGATGGCAGCTCGAAAGGCGATTGGGATGTGGGTATTACTCTCGATGCAATTGAAATTGCTCCCGAAGTTGAGGAAGTGATTCTAGTTTCGGGAGATGGAGACTTTAGTCTGCTAGTAGAGAGAATTCAGCAGCGCTTCAATAAAACGGTGACCGTTTATGGTGTACCTAAACTTACATCTCAAACTCTGATTGATTGTGCCGACAATTTTGTCGCGATTGATGACGATTTCTTGCTGTAGTTAATAGTGCAATAAAGAAAGGCGAGTCACTCAGGCTGTACGAAAACGTACAATGACTCGCCTCTAATTTATCGTTGATTTGGCTAGTTACGAAGGAATGATCATTTGCCCTAGCAAGTAACCCAAGCAACACGCACCAATCACGCCGATTAAGCCCACAGACATGAATGAGTGGTTGAAGTACCACTTACCAATCTTAGTTGTGCCCGAGGTATCGAAGTTCACAGTCGCGATATCTGAAGGGTAGTTGGGAATAAAGAAGTAGCCATATACCGCTGGCATCAAGCCGATAAGCAGCGCAGGTTCCAAACCTAAGCCGAGACCAACAGGTAGCATCATGCGAGCCGTTGCAGCTTGAGAGTTCACCACAACCGACACGATGAATAACGCAAGCGCGAATGTCCAAGGGTAGTTGGTTACCATCTCTACGATGCCGGATTTAAATTGAGGCATAGCGTACTGGAAGTAGGTATCTGACATCCATGCAATACCGAAGATAGCAATCGCCGCCACCATACCAGATTTAAATACCACCCCATTTGGTACGTCACGCGGGTCAGTTTTGGTCGCAAGCAAAATGATACCGCCGAAGCAGAGCATCATCATTTGAATCACAACCGCCATGCTGATTGGCTTCGAGCCATCTACGATGGTACGAATGTCTGGCCACATCGCGATAACGACGATAACCAAGATCGATGCAATGAACAGCAATACAGAGTTACGAGCACTTGTTGGTAGTACTTCATCAAGAGACGTTGCAGTTGTGTTGAGGATTTTTTCTCTCCACACAGGATCTTTCAAACGCTCTTGGTATTCTTCATCGTCGTCTAGTTCTTTACCACGCTTTAGGCTGTAAAGTGACATCAACAACGTACCGAATAAGGTTGCAGGTACAGTAACGAGCAGAATTGAGAGCAGAGTGATCTCGTGTTGAATATCAGAGAGTTGCGCCAAGTAGTAAACTACGGCCGCTGAAATTGGCGAGGCTGTGATTGCGATTTGAGAGGCGACAGAAGCGGCAGCCATAGGACGCTCTGGACGAATGCCGTTTTTAAGCGCAACGTCGCCAATGATTGGCATGATAGAGTAAACCGCGTGACCTGTACCAAGTAGGAAGGTCATAAAGTAAGTCACGAACGGAGCAATAAGGGTGACGCGTTTTGGGTTCTTACGAAGCACACGCTCGGCAACTTGCAGCATGTATTTCAAACCGCCAGCGGCTTCAAGAATGGAAGCACATGTTACCACCGCTAGAATGATCAACATGACGGTGACAGGAGGAGAGGTTGGCGGCATCTTAAAGATGAAGACTTCAATCACCAAGCCAATTCCGGATACGACCCCAAGGCCTATACCACCATAACGTGAGCCGATATACAGCATCACGAGCAAAAATAGAAACTCAAGATACAACATGTGGATTTCCTTATTCAAAACAGAGGGCTACATAGCCAAATTACCTCTTTGTATTGTCTCGATATTCAGAAAGAAAATACTTCATGTTGTTCACAATCCGCTGGATAAGAAACAGCAATATTCAATTATTGGCAATAACTCACGCTACACAGGTGAACTGTTAACACAGTTTTATCAGGGTGTTTTTATGCTGTGTATTTTTGCGATCATGTGAGCGTTAAATGCGAAGAGGTTTAAGAGTTTGTTGCTATTCATCGCATACGTAACCAGACCTTACAGTTTCACAGAACGCGGAAATACAGTCATAGCTAACCCTAAGAGTGTTTCTTTGTTATGAAAACGCAAAGGATAATAGTTTGCATTGCGATTAGTGCTTGGGTATAAAGGTGTCAGAATGAATACAACTACAATAAGCCATCATGTCTGAGCAATTTTTCCCGCAACTGTTTCAAACTTCGAGTGAGATAACACCTTACCTACACGGTGATATCGGCGAGATAGGGCAAGAAGCTATCCATATCGAAAATGATATCAACCCGATCATCCAAGGCCTTTACCAGCAAATCTCGGAGGCTCATCCGGAAGCGGGAAAAGCATATTGGTTGACAAGAACGTGGGATTTACTTTGTTGGCAGCCAGTTTATGTCGCATTCATCTCTATTTACGGTTACCACACGTTGCCAAACATTCGCGAGATAGCGCAGCACCTCAAACCTTGTTTTGTTTCTGGGTACCGATTCTCCGACGAAGCGCATATACATGGCGAGCCAGAGGCGTTGATAAAAGAGGCGGGGCGTCAAATCCGAGAACTGTTCGACTTCTATCAACAAGAGATGAGTCAATGGACACGCATTCGTCCTGGCTTCACCCATCAATTGATGTCGGACGGAATCATGGCTTGTTTAATTCGTCTCCAACAGCGCTTTCCGCAAATGACTAACTCGACACTTCAGGAGCATGCGGTCTTGTGGCTAAGCGCAATGGGTTTGGATGTTGATAATAGCCGCTCACTTCATGAGACGGAATCTGATCAGCCGCTAAAGTTAGTAAGAAAAAGTTGTTGTTTAGTCTATAAGTGTGAAGGCAGAAAGCTTTGTGCAGATTGTCCTCGTTTAGAGGAAAATCGACAGCTTATCAGCAAGAAGGTTCTTAATTAACATTTATTTAACTTGTGTAACAGTGCTCGATTTGAGAGTGAGAATAAGTATCATTGCATACTCTTGTTGACAACAAAAAGATAAATACAATGATGAAAAGGACGTTTTCTTTCAATCTCATCGTACTTGCGATGAGCAGTGGATACGCAGTTAGCTCAATAGCAGCAGAAGATCTTCAACAAACATCGACTCCGAGCGATGAGCAATTGGTTGTTGTAGGCAGTGTGATGCCGAAATCGATCTCCGATATTCCAGGAACGGTTTGGTTTGTTGGCCAAGAAGAGATTGCTCAGCAATATCGTGCGGGCAAGACACTGGGTGATATTCTTTCTGCCACCATCCCTTCTTTAGACGTCGGCACCGGTGGTCGAACTAACTATGGTCAGAACCTTCGCGGTAGAGCAATGTTGGTAATGATTGATGGTGTCTCGTTACAGTCTTCTCGCCCGATTAGTCGTCAGTTAGACGCAATAGACCCATTCAACATCGAGCGAATTGAAGTACTATCTGGTGCAACCTCCATTTATGGTGCAGGCGCTACTGGTGGTGTTATTAACATTATCACCAAGAAAGCGTACTCGGATGACTTGTCGTTTGAATCCTACGTGAGTGGCACTACAGGCTTTAATAGCAGCGATGACTTTGATTACAAACTCGCTCAGTCTATCTCGGGTGGTAATGAGCGAATTACCGCTAGAGGTTCGGTTGTGTACACCGAGACACAAGGTGCATTTGACGCAAATGGCGACATTGTCACCCCAGACATTTCACAGGGCTCCTTGCAGTATAATTCAACGCTCGATGTTATGGGATCGACCGAGATTCAAATCTCCGATGCCAGCAAGTTAAACCTTGTCGCACAATACTATGACAGCCAGCAAGATTCGCCATACGGTTTGTACATTGTTAACAATAAATTTGTTGATGTACGAGAGGGGTTCGATTCCGACCGTGAACATGGTACAGAGCGAGTTCTCTTAAGTGCGAACTACGCTCACGACAGCGTATTCGGTCATCAACTGATAGGCGAGTTATCTTACCGTAGTGAAGACCAAACCTTTACTCCTTATTACCAAAGTGCCTCTCAACAAAAAACAGAAGTTTTTGCTGGGCGCTTAGCGTTAGCTAAAAGCTGGGAGTCATTCAAACTTGTTTATGGTGTCGATGCGTACTTAGACCGTTTTGAAAGTAACCAGGCTCTGTTCGATCCAACCATTGCGAACAGCTCTGGGAACTTAATTAATCGAACCTATGCCGAAGTGGGGCGTTACCCTGATGTTGATGTGGCGTCTTACGCAATGTTTGTCCAGGGGGATTACCAAATCAATCAAGATTGGTCAGTACAAGCAGGCTACCGCTACCAATACATGGACAATAAGATTGATGATTTTGTTGCCTATAGTATACAAAAGAAGATCGCATCGGGTAATGGTGTATCAGCGGATGCGGTACCAGGTGGCAGCACTGACTACTCTGTGAGCTTATTTAATTTGGGCACCATTTATCAGCTTAACGATGAATCTCAGCTTTGGGCGAACTTCTCTCAAGGTTTCGAACTCGCTGATCCTGCAAAGTACTACGGCCAAGGTAGCTACGATGCCGCGGATGCAAATGGTCACTACGCGTTGAACAATAGCATTAATGTATCTGACTCAAAAATGTCGGGCATCAAAACGGACAGCTATGAAATTGGTTACCGATTAGATACGGATACTGTCGCACTGCAAGCGGCGGGTTTCTACTCGGTTTCGGATAACTCAATCAAGTATGACAAGAAGACGCTCCTAATCACCAATGTTGATGACGAGCAACGTGTATACGGTGCCGAAGCAAACATTAACTACTGGGTAAACCGTGATATTTTGTTAGGTGCATCAGGTCACTATGTGGTTTCTGAGCTTAAAACCAACGGTAAGTGGGAAGATCTAAGTGCGGGTAAAGCAAGTACATCAAAAGCGAACGCGTGGGCGGCTTACTATCAGGATGGCTATTCAGTACGTTTACAAAGCCAGACGATGTTTGATTACGAAGATGACGCAAACAATAAACTAGATGGATACACTACGTTTGATCTTCTTGGTAACGTAACACTACCTATCGGGCAGTTAGGTTTTGGTATTCAAAACCTATTTGACGAAGACTACACAACCGCTTGGGGACAACGTGCGCAGATTCTTTATGCAGCACACTACGATGCAGCAGCGTACGACTACAAAGGAAGAGGTCGCACATTCACACTGAACTACAGTGTCGAATACTAAAGCTAACTATCTCCGAATATCAAAAAAGCCGCTTGAAGCGGCTTTTCTTTTAGGCTTGATCTGTCTTCGCTGTGTCTACAACGTTTTCCGTGTGTTCTGAAGCTTGGTTTTGTTCTTCAGCTTCCATTTTCGCGCGTTCAGCTTTGGAGATATAACGCGGCTTATTGCTCTTATGTAGCTTAGCGTTATGCTTCTTCTGCTTCGCTTTCAAGATCTGATTGATTTTCTTCTTGCGGTTCATGGTGGTGGTCCTTTAATTTAGCGAGGCAGGATAGTTACTTTTTTATCAAGTTACAACTAAATAAGCGCCGGTATCGGTCGCAAAATTCAAGTACGTTCCTATGTCCAATCATCTATCGCGTTTTAATGGAGCCCAAATGAAAACACTGTACACCGAACGTTTGATACTGCGTCTTGTGAGTGTAGATGATGCACCATTTATACTAGAACTTTATAACCACCCAGACTTCTACCGTTTTGTCGGAGACAAACAAATTCGTACCGAATATGAAGCGGCGCGTTACATAAAAGAAAACATGCTACGCATGCAACAAATTAAAGGCGTGAGTTTACTCGTTGTAGAGAAGAAAGAAGATGGGCAACCCATCGGGATTTGTGGGTTGGTTAAACGTGACACATTACAACACTATGATCTCGGATATGGATTTTTACCTTCCGCTTATGGCTACGGCTACGGAACGGAGTCTGCAACCGCAGTGCTGGAATACGCTAGAGAGGAAATGAAACTCGATAATTTGGTTGCCATCACCAACAATGACAATATTCGTAGTATAAGTTTGCTCAAAAAACTGGGCTTTGAGTTTGAACGAGTTGAGCAGCAATATGATAATGGCCGCACGTTAGAACTTTACACAATGATGTTGTGATTTTTGGATAGCGCATGAGCGATATTTTACTTGGCAAACTCGCCACTGAATTTAAGACAGTAAAAGCCATGGTAGAGGTTTACTGTCATGACCATCATGGAACAAAACGTGACTTATGCTCAGAATGTCGTGAGCTGCTTGAATACGCAGAAGTGCGCCTCGACCGCTGTCCTTATGGAGAGAATAAACCGACGTGTAATAAATGTCCGATTCACTGCTACAAACCAGAGCCGAAAGAACAAATGCGTTTGGTCATGCGTTACTCTGGCCCCAGAATGTTACTGAAACATCCCATCTTGGCGGTTCGTCATTTGCTTCATGAAAAGCGAATGGTACCGGAAAAGCCTGCAGCGAACGCGTCAAACCGTCACAAGCGTTTATCTAAACAAAAATGCGAAGAATAAAAAAACGAGGGCGACATGCCCTCGTTTTCGTTGAGTAGAAGCGGCGTGGTTAGAGGCCAGCGGCCATACGCTGCTTGGTTTTGCTCGCAGCAAGTAGCATGTATACGCCCGTCGCAACCAAAGCGGCAAACAAGTAGCCTAGCAAGCCGTGTTCTTGGCCCATAAATTTATCAGCGACAACAGGACCAGCAACAGAGCCGATGCTGTAGCTAAACAGCATGACTTGTGTCGCAGAGACAATAAAGCGTTCATCAAGTCCTTCGCAACCTAAGTTGATTGCAATCGGGTACAAGGCAAAAGTAGCTGCACCTAAAAAGAATAATGCAGCAGCCAATACCACGGCTGACGAGGAAATAAACGTCATACCGATCGAAAAAATACCCAAAATACAGAAAAACGCCATTAGCACTGTGCGGCTCATGTATTTGTTTAACGCGGTCACCATTGGTTGAACTAGCATGCCACCTAGAATCACTAGCGCCATCAATGTACCAATGTCTTGATGGCTAATTTTACGGTTAGTTAACTCAACTGGCATTAATCCGTAGATCGCACCTAAGGTCAAACCTGAAACAACACAACCAATAATTGCTGCATGGTTTAGTTTGGCAATTTGCTTAAATGATAAAGCGGTTGATTCATGGCTGTTTGGCTGCTCACACTCAATGAACATTAGCACCAGCATCGCCATTAGGATCAACGTCGTGATCGCAATAAACGGAACGCCGCCACTTACGCCAAGCACGCCAATACCAAACTGGCCTAATGCTGAACCACCATAAAGCGATAGCATGTACAAGCTCAAACGTCTCGCACGCGATGCTTCGTCTCCAGACATTAGCCAAGATTCAACAATGACAAAAACACCAGCAACCGCGATACCCGCAATAAAGCGAGCGGCAAGCCACATCAATCCGTTAGCAAACACGGGTAGTGTGACGATAGTTAGCGAAAATACGGCCAAGCAACCAATAAACGCGTTACGGTGACCAACTTGACGTACGATACGTTCAATAAAAATAGCACCGGTTAATAAGCCGCCATAAAACACACTCGCCAACCAACTCGCGTAATCTGCTGAGATGTTGTATTCACCGAGCATGAGAGGGATCAAGCTCATTAAATAGCCCGAAGCCACCGCATAAAGAGACAGTGCGACGACTGGAACTGTAACTCGTGGTGATGCTGCAGGAACGACTGTGTTTTCCACTGTTTTGCGCCTATAAGTTAAATGAAATCTAAGGGTTATTCGGCGCGAATATGAGGCTAATAGTTAGGCAAGTAAAATGATAAATTTAAGTCGTTTCGACAAATAATATTTGTTAACTAGATAGGTTGATAAGTTGCATAAAAACGCCAACCTACAAACAAGGTTGGCGTGGAAGATTATTTAGTAAGTGCTTGATTTAACCATTGATCGAATTGAGTTTTAGGTAACGCACCATTGATCATATCAACGCGTTGACCATTCTTGAAAACCATAATGGTAGGAATACTGCGAATACCAAATTGCGCCGCAAGTTGTTGTTGAGCTTCGGTATCAATCTTAACAAAACGAGCCGTTCCGGCTTGCTCATGAGCAACATCAGAGAAAACAGGAGCAAAACCAACGCACGGGTTGCACCATGGGGCCCAAAAATCTACTACAACAGGCATATCACTTTGTAATAGAGCAGAAAAGTTATCTTGTGTACCTTCGATAGGCGAGCCGTCTAAAAGTGCACTTTTACATTTACCGCAAGTTGCAGATTCGGCAACGCGCTCATTAGGGACACGATTTAGACCGCCGCACGAAGGGCAGCGAGTTTTAAACGATGACATGACTTCTTCCTTTATTACGTATTGATGAAAACATGACTTACCAGTCAGCCTCATTATTTGTATACTTATTTTTTAACCTGCCGAAATAACGCAGCGCAGGTTTGTATTTGAGCCTAAGGTTCTAAGAAATTTTATTAAAATACAACAATAAATAGGTCTGCGATGACAAATTACTACGCTGAAATTACAGGTTGGGGGAAATGTGTTCCGCCAGCCGTGCTCTCTAACGATGATCTTAGCACTTTCCTCGATACTTCCGATGAGTGGATTCGTACCCGCACTGGTATCGAAAACCGCCGTATTAGTCATGTAAACACGTCAGACATGGCGACCGTTGCTGCTAAACATGCATTAGCTCGAGCAGGCGTCGATGCAACAGACGTGGATTTAATCATTGTGGCGACTTGTTCACCAGATTCATTGATTCCAAATATCGCGTCTAAGGTACAGCAGAACCTAGGTATTCGTGCAGCCGCTGCCTTTGACTTAAATGCCGCATGTACGGGATTTGTCTATGGCCTAGAAACGGGCACACGTTTGATTCAATCAGGTAACTATCGTAACGCGATCATTATTGGTGCGGAAAGATTGTCTTTCTACATCGATTGGGCAATGCGAGATACCGCTGTTCTATTTGGTGATGGTGCGGGCGCCGTTGTGTTATCAAGAACGGAAAAAGAAACGGGTTTACTACAGTCTCAAATCGGTTGTGACGCAAAAGGCCGCGATATTCTGTCCGTACCAAAGTTTGGTACTTGTATGGATCGCTTTGCGGAAGACAACGGTTACTGGGATTTCAACTTTGTAGGACAAGAAATTTTCAAACGTGCAGTAAAAGGTATGGGGCTAGCTGCGAAAACCGTACTGAAAGCATCACAGTTAACGACGGAACAAATCGATGTTGTGATTCCGCATCAAGCGAATATTCGTATTATTCAAACCTTGTGTGACCTGTCTGGAATTCCACACGACAAAGCGTTTGTTAACATTCAAAACTATGGCAATACTTCAGCTGCGACGGTGCCAATTGCATTGTGTGAAGCGGTAGAGCAAGGTCGAGTTAACCCAGGTGATAATATGCTTCTTGCTGCATTTGGTGCAGGTTTGACATGGGGTGCGGCAGTATTGAAATGGGGTGACCGCGTAACGCCAATTGGCGAAAGTGATGCGGTTCTGCCTGAATGTGAGCAATCCGCGTTAGAATTACTTGAGCGTGCCATTAAGCTGTGTAACGAACGCCGTCGCGACGAGGTGTAACGGACACTTTGCAAACATAAAATGAGTAAGGGAGCGCGAGGCTCCCTTATTTGATGATGTGTTCTACAGCTACCTGTAAAATATCTTACGACATAAAACCCAGGTTTGAATGAGTAAAATTACGGATGTTCGGGAACACGTATTCCAGTGCCGCGTTATCACTCACGCCCATCCACTGTGCTAGTGTTGAACCAACTTGATCAGCGGCAATTTTGGGTATGAGTCGGCCTTGAGAGTAATCATCGTTTCCGCCCAGTATTAGTTCCGGCCATGTACCGATAGGTTGTTTCCCATTTACCGCGCCTCCAATTAATAGTTGATGGCCACCCCAGCCATGATCGGTACCATTTCCGTTGCTCATCATCCGTCGACCGAAGTCAGACATAGTGAAAGAGGTGACTTGCTTGTTTAGCCCTAACCGTTCGACCGCACGATACATTGCTAAAAGGTTTGTCGCGAGATCCTCAAGTAACACTGGATGACGTGCCAGTTGCGAATCGTGTAGGTCATACCCAGAGTGTTTAACGAAAAAGACTTGTCGTTGCTGCTTCAATACATCTTGGCTTGCTATCAATTTGTACACGGTTTGCATCTGCTTGCCGAGCGTCGATGACGTAAACAGCGGCTCGTCAGCAATGTGGTTGAGTTGCTCGCTCAGGACACTACTCATTACCATCGACTCATCAACCATCAAATTAAAATGACCATTAAATGGATTGTCAGCTTGATGAGAGAGAAGGCGATCATAGATCCCCTTGTATAGCGGGTTATCAATCGCGGTAAGCTGAACTGCGCGATCTTTTTTCAGGACGGTTTGGCGGTGTTCCATTGCCCGTAACCAAAGCGAGTTGCCATGCACACTGTATAGCGGTGTTATTTCTGATTCAGAGTTTAATACATCCAACATTCTGCCAGCCCAACCAAGATTTTTAGACTCGCTCATTCCACCAAGTAACCAAGCGTCTGTTTGAGAATTATGAGAAAACAGTTGCTCGGGTAGTGATGCTTCACCTTGCTCAATAGCTTGTTTGGTGACGGGATGGTTGAGAATGCCACTATTGAGCACGATGCTGGCATCGCCTTGTTCGAAAACGGAAGTTAACGCATTTAACTTGGGGTGTAAGCCGAGCTTCACTGGGTGATTTGAGCTATCGACAGCACTCAAATTGATAGGGAGTATGTCTTCTTTGGCGACAGAGAGTGGCCCTCTGACTTTGGAATATTGATGATAGTGCGCCTCCGATAATGGCAGTACGGTGTTGAATGCATCGTTTCCGCCTGCTAAATACACACATATTAATGCTCGAAAGTCATTGGATGGCGCTGCGAGAGAGTAACCTGGCAGACTAAGAGAGGCTAGTGCGCCCATCGATAGCGTGCTTTGTATAAAATGTCGTCGTGAAATATCCATAATTCACTCCTAATCCTGAATATAGAATTCGTCGCCAGAAATGGCGGTAAATATCACTAGAGCGAGTTTTGTTGTTGGCACATAGTCCCCACGATAATCATTCAGGGCGGTGAGCATGAGCTCTTTCAATTCAGCAGAAGCCGTTCCAGCAAAGAAACGCAAGTTAACCAATTCGACTAAGGCACGGTGATCGTCCAGAAGAAGATAAAACTCGTTAAGATCGAAGTGGTAGGAATCACCACCTCCTCTACGAGTGCTGGTTAACATATAGTTGACCAAATCGGTATAAACAGACCAATTGAGAAGTTCATACTCTGGAGAGTTAATACCAGACTCCGTAAACTCGTTAGACGGCTGATAGTCTGGAGAGTAAAAATTAAACACGGAAGGAGAACGAAGCGGCCCTTGATTAGCGATGTTCATCATCGTTGTTGCGTCTTCGTAACGTGATCCTTTAACCGTAAAACCTGATGCTCGATGAAAATTAGTCAGGACCAGTATCGGTTCTTTCACTTTTATAGGCGGGGTATCCGTCATCCCTAATGCTTCAGGGTCGAGCAATATGGCTCGAACAACGGCGGTTAGATCGCCTTTTTCTCCTTCCCCATTGTTGTTAAATATCGTAGCAACACGCGCGACGTACTCTGGGCTTGGATTTGAACTGACCAAACGTTGGATAAGTAACTTTGAAACAAATGGAGCAACATTTGGGTGAGACATCAACATATCAATCACTTTTGAAAGCTCTTCTTGTGCGGTTAGACCCGATGGGATCACGTTCCCTAGAAATCGCTTCTCGCCGGTGTCGTGTCTTTGACTGATAACTCGCATCGGTTTCACGAATGCGATGTCGGAATTTTTCCATCCAGTTAATGCTCGCGCGAGCTCTTGAATATCAGTTTGATTGTACGTGGGGATAGGTTTGCCTGTTGCGTGGTTCAGCTTTTTACTGCCATCTAAATTGAGTTCATACAAACCGATAGTGAATAACTGCATTAACTCTCGAGCAAAGTTCTCATCGGGAAGCGTTCCTGTCGCACTATTTTCTTTTGCACTACCGAGCATAGACAAATAGCTCCCCATGACTGGATGGATGGAAACGTCATACAACAGGTCTCGGTAGTTGCCAAACGCATGCTCAACCAACAGATCGTAGTAATTCACTAACCCTGTAGGTTTGCTGGAAAGAACGCCGCCATAACGAGACACGACTACGATCTGACTCAATGCATAAGCCGTTCGCTGCCTAAGCTGATCTTCAGCAGTAACAACAATCTGATACCAAGCATTTTCTCGGTTTGACTGTAGGCCTTTAGAAAAAGGCGTTTGATAAAGTGGTTGATGGTAGGTTGCTGGCAGGTTGATTTGTTTCTGTATCCAATCCTCAAACCCGTTTTCCCTAACCTCATTAATTAACGCAGGTGTTGGTCCAAAAGAGGTTTGATAGAGAAAACGCGCAACGGTTTGATCGGATGGGGATTGCTGTATTTCTGCTGATACATTAGACACATGGCTCAGCAATAAGATAGCCAATCCTAGTACCCAAGCAGAGATTTTATTTAGCTTCTGACGTCTCATAGTTAACTCGCTTACCCGAAGTAACGATTTAAGTCCATTTAACGGGAGTTATTAAGCTCTTTTGAGCTGTTTAGTAAATTTATGAAAATCAAGCAGCTGCATAGGCGAGTATAGTAGCTATAAGTGGTGAACAAAAAACTCAAACGATGAATTTGGTACTATAGTACTAGAAGTTTTTGATGCTATTTTTTCTAAGATACTGATATTAAATATGGCCAATGAAGAGTAATAAGCAGAGGTATCGCAATGGATATAGAAGGGGGACAGCTAAAGTACTGTTAACAAGAGATTGGTATGTTTGTTAAGGCTTAAGTTAGTTTCAAGAAATTATTGAGCCAATAAATAAAGTCCATTGGTTTGCACAAGAGAAAACCACACGGATGTTCTCTTGTACAAAGCAACAAAGGTTATTTTCGGGCAAGCTTATGGTGAGCACGAGAAAAGTGATCGGCACAAAATGCGCCCACGATCGAGAGTTCGCCAGCCAGACAAAGCGCAGCTGCGACTTCGGCTAACGCTTTCGCATTGCCGTTGCCGTGCAAACCCAAAATATCCAAACATGCTTTTTGCGTTGGAAGGCCAGTACCACCACCAACCGTCCCCACCATGATGTTTGGCAAGGTCACGCACGCGTACAAGTTGCCTTGAGCGTCCACATCCATACGAGTGATTCCAATGGCAGACTCTGCAACGCAAGCGGCATCTTGACCACAAGCAATGTACAGCGCGGCAAGCGCGTTTGCGTAATGCGCGTTGACGCCAATTGTCCCGCTGAGTAAACCGCCCACTGTGGTCATTTTGCCAAATTGAACCATAGACTCCGGCGTCGTATGCAGATATTTTTCCACCAACTCAGCAGGAATGGTCACTTCGGCGGATACTTTCTTACCGCGTACCGAGCGCAGTGTGTGCGCGTTTGGTTTTTTGTCGCCTGATAAGTTGCCATCCAAGAATGCTTGAGTTGGTTTGATTGGGCTGGTCGCCAAAATATGATGGAACACTTCGTTTGTTGCGATGGTCACCATGTTTTGTCCGGAAGCGTCACCAGTCACGTATTCAAAGACCAAATAAACGTGGTTTCCTTCGATATTTACATTGATGTCTTTGAGTTTGCCATGTGAGGTGGTGGATTCCGCAATTTGACGAAATACGTCAAACTGGGTCACAACCCAACTGACGAACTGGCCGGCGTCAGCAAGGTGATTAAAGGCGAATACT
Organism: Vibrio sp. YT-17; assembly: GCF_033337375.1. Lineage (NCBI taxonomy): Bacteria > Pseudomonadati > Pseudomonadota > Gammaproteobacteria > Vibrionales > Vibrionaceae > Vibrio > Vibrio sp. YT-17. The sequence continues at coordinate 80,304 of NZ_JAWOQP010000016.1, read as the reverse complement.
GGTGTTCGGCTCACCCCTTCACTTAGTAACAATGCGCTCGCGCCACCAGCGGCGGTGATAAGATTTGCGCCACGGTTGTAGGAAGCGACTAACGCGGCTTCTGTCGTTGCGAGCGGAACCAAAAAGTCATCGTTCGCATACAAACCGTTGACGCGCAAAGGGCCTGCGATGCCGACCGGCACATTGACAGTACCAATGAAGTGCTCGATGTTGTTGGAGTAAGCGTCGCAATGTGACTGTGTGAAAGGATCAAGAAGATGATCTTTATTGGTCATTTGTTCCAATACTTGCCAACGGCGCGCCAAATGCTTATCCGATAGGCCAGGGCTTAAGCAGAGACGTTTCTCTGGCTTGTGAAACTTCGGTTCTAATGCCGATTGAATCTTACTGCTGGTTTCGATATCGGAAAGGGCGGAGCTTTGAACAGGGTTATCTTGGTTTAACTTCGGCATACAAACGTTAACTGAAAAATCGAACCAGAGATTGTAGTGATTGGGGCTTTGATTACAACGTTGATTATACGTTTTGCAACAAATACCACTGTGTGAGTGCCTTTGTTATCCAAGTAATTTGATATTGGAGCGGAGGATTTACCAGAAATAAATGGGTTTTGACAATGAATGTTGCAGTAAATGGCAGAGCCGGGGGGTTATGGCTCTTAGAGAAACTGGACTGTGAGTGTCTGGAGTCGACAAGGGATAAGCATGATTGCCTTAAAAGCGGAGAGGAATAAATTGTCTAACCCAGTCCCTTGGGTTAGACGCTAGTTTGAATCAGTTGTTCAAAAACTAGTTGAAGGCGCGAGCCACACGTCCCGCACTTTGAATACGGTAATGGCCAACGTAAGCAGGAACAAATACAGATTGTCCTTTCGAGGCAGTTAACGTCTCACCGTTATCACTGATGAGTGTCAGGTCGGCATCAATCGCCATCAAAATCTCTGCGCTATTGGCATCAACCACTTCATTGTTCGGTTGGTTAAGAATGCTGAAACTAAAGTCTGCCACTGGAACGGGGTAAAGGCTCTGGCAACCATCGGCATTGGGCTCTAGAACAAGGCTGTTAAACGGCTTAGGCACAAAGTCTGTGCATTTAGCCAGTTCTTCAACATCCATGTGTTTCGGCGTGAGTCCTGCACGCAAAACGTTATCTGAGTTCGCCATGATCTCTAATCCCGTACCTTTAATGTAAGCGTGTGGCGTTCTTGCGCTCAGGAACATCGCTTCGCCAGGTTGCAGCGTGATGACATTCAACAGCAATGGTGCAAACAAGCCGACATCGCCGGGGTATTGAGTGGATAGATCCAAGATGAGTTGGAAAACGTCGCTGTCAGTGCCATGCTCTGATTGACGTGAGGCGCAGGCAAGAAGCTGTTTCAGTGCTCGCTCTTTTGTTTCGCCTTCCATGGTCAGAATGTGCACAAAGAAATCTCGCAAACCTTGTGAGTTGATTTCGCGTTTGAATGCATCTAATGGTGCGCGTAGCTCATCGATATCACAAAGGCTAAATGCCTCAGTAATATCGGCATACGAGCGAAAACCGTTCATGGCTTGGTAACTTGTCAGTGCGTATACCAGCTCAGGTTTGTGGTTTGGATCCTTGTAGTTACGATGGCTCGCGTTTAGTGGGATCCCGGCACTTTGTTCTTTTTCGAAGCCTATTTCGGCATCTTGTTTGCTTGGGTGAACTTGAATCGACAGTGCATGTTCGGCCGCTAAGATCTTAAACAGAAAGGGCAGGTCGCCAAATTTCGCTGCGGTTTCTGCTGATAAGTAAGCGGGTTGGTTTTGTTTGATCAGTTCAGACAAAGGCAGCGTGTTCTGCTCAATCTGAACTTCAGAGCAGCCGTTTGGGTGAGTACCCATCCATACTTCTGCTTGAGGCTCATTCGTTTCGTTAGAAAAGCCAAACAAATCGTGAATAGAAGAGGTGCTTCCCCAAGCGTAGTTTTGGATTTTGTTGTTCATTTGAAAGAAGCTATGCGATGAAATAGTGTTCAAATTCATGAATTTTTCCCATAGTTAACCCTCCGAACTGAATCGGAAGAAAAATTGAGCAGAGATACGTTAAATAAGGTGGGCGAGCGCGGTTAGGTCACTCGCCAATTTGCCCGAAGGGCGATAAGTCGATTTACAACCGAGGTTTTGGTTCGAGTGGTTTTCGTGATGGTTGCGCTTGCAAAAATGGCAGCAACAAAAGGCCAATGACGGCTGCACAAACTGAAATGGTGATGAAGAAACCCGTCCAATGATATTCTTCAAGAATTAACGCCAGTGGATAACCAGACAATGCTGCGCCCATGTAGGCGAACAAGCCCACGAATCCTGTTGCCGCGCCGGCAGAGTCTTTGTGAGAGCACTCCGCCGCCGCCATACCGATCAGCATTTGTGGTCCAAAGACAAAGAAGCCGATGGAGAACAATCCCGCTGCTTGGAATGCAAAGTTGGTCAGAGGCATTAGCCAAAGCGCGGAGACAGATAAGAAAATCCCAATCGCGAACAGCAAGTTCATTGGCCCACGGTTACCGCCAAAGAGTTTGTCTGAGCCCCAACCCGCAACCAATGAACCAACAAAACCGCCGATTTCAAACATAGAAAGGGCAGCGTTGGCGTTAATCAGGCTGTAGTGATGCTGCTCTGTTAAGTAAAGGTTTCCCCAGTCGTTGATTGCGGTTCGGACGATGTAAACCAACACATAACTGAACGCGAGCAGCCAGATGTATTTGTTGTTAAATACGTACGATTTCAGAATTTCTCGGTAGGTGAGGCCACGTCCGTAATTTTCTTGCGCAAGTTCTAGTGCGTCGTTGCGCCATTGGCCGACACTTGGTAAACCCATTGTTGTGGGTTTGTCGCGCAATCGCCAACAAACGAATAGACCGAGTAATACCCCGATGATGCCGGGTAGAATAAAACCTTCACGCCAGCTGTAGTGCAACGTTAAATAGCCCACCAAAATAGGGATCAGCGCGCCACCAACGTTGTGTGCGGTGTTCCAAATCGCCCATAAGAAGCCACGCTCGGAACGTGAATACCAAGTCGTTAACAGCTTGGAGCATGAAGGCCAGCCCCAGCCTTGGAACCAGGCGTTTAAGATCCACAGAGTAATGAAAGCCGCGAGTGAGCTAGAAAAACCGAACGCGATATTGACCAGACCTGTCGCAATCAATCCTAATCCCATGAAATAACGAGGGTTAGAGCGATCCGAAATCGTGCCAGAAATAAACTTCGAGCAGCCGTAGGTGATGTAGAAAAGTGTACCGATAAGACCCAAGTCGCCTTTATCTAAGCCAAGGTCGGTGATCATCGCTGGTGCTGCGTAGTTAAAGGTCTTACGGGTAAAGTAGAAACCTGCGTAGCCGATGTACATCCCCAACATAATGTGCAAACGCCAATGGCGGTAACGCTGGTCGATTTGCTCGTTGCTCAGACTCGGTTGAGTAAATTTAGGTGAACGTAAAAATCCAAACATCTTGAGTTACACCTTAGGTAAAGTAATGCTGATTTGTGTGCCGATCATTTGATCGCTGGTGGAGTAGATAACCATTTTTCCACCTAACGCGTGCACACGCTCTTGCATGCCGCGAACGCCCATGCCTTTCATGCTGTCCTGAACTTTGAAGCCGACACCATCATCGTGAATCATTAGTGACACCGCCGTTTCTCCAATTGTCAGCTCAATATTGATCAACTGCGCTCCTGCGTACTTGGCGGCGTTATTCAATGACTCTTGGCATAAACGGAATAGGGTGACTTTGAGTGTGTCACTCACGCTGGTGTAATTGCCTTGCCAGTTCAGTTGAACAGTTGTTCCATGATTGGCGAATTCCATCTCTCGCGTCAGTTGCTCGACGGATTCTTTCAAGTCCAAATCATCCAGCATTTTGGGTCTTAGCTTGCTCAACAGTCGCTTAGTGGTGTCGTACACGTTGAGCGAAAGTCTTTCAATCATGTCTGCGCAACCTACGCGTGTTTCTGTGTTATTTACCCGCTTAATGATGTTGGCTTGTGTGCGGATTGCCGTGATGTTCTGGCCGATTTCATCATGTAGCTCGCGCGCAATATCGCGTCTTACCGATTCTTCCGCTTTGATAAGCTGGCGAGACAAATTCTGATTGCGTGCAAGTTCGCCGCGCAGTTTGTGATTGAGGTCTTTTTGTTTCTGAACCCCTAAACCGAGCATAATGCCAGTAATGGTTTGCGCCGAGAGAGATAATAACAAATCGGTGATTTCTAGATTCGATACGCCGCTACGAGCCGCAATCAGCGCTATGCTGTTGAGCATGGTGGCGAGTAGGGCACCTTGCCAGCCGTAACGCAGAGCAAGCACGATGATTGGAATCGCCATACAAAACGGCGCAAATCGTTTTAGCTCTTCAGGCAAACTGGTTTGCACCAAAATACTGCCGATCAAAAGCAGCGCATAAAGCACGATATGACGCACCTGAAATACAACGGCATTACTAAGTAGGAGAGAGCTAAGCGGAGACCAACGACTTTGGAACAAATAGCTCCACAACAGGTAGCACATAGGCACCACGAGCAAGCCTCCAGAAATGCTAGCCAGCCATACCATGTAAACAGAAGGCACGTGAAATCCGACCGCCATTACGTTGATGAAGGCGGTAATGATGATCACAATGCCCATGACGGCTAAGTGGCGGTTTTGGTCACCGTAGTAGTATTTTTTCGCAATCAGAGTGACCGGGATACTGGCAATGCTCGCAATCAGCACGGTAAGCCACTGCGGTTGACCCAGTAAGATCGCAAGTGCGATGGAAAGCCCCCACTCTGAAAGATAAATCGTTGGCCAATAAACGGTGCGAGTGTGTAGGGCGACACCTAATCGTAAAGCGAAAGGAAACAATAAGATCGCCAGCTCGGGATCATTGACAAAGTAATAGGCAATCACCCATAAGCAGAACCAGGCGCAAGCCATAACAAAAAGTCCGCAAATGGTGGTAACAGCATAAGCTCGCATTAAAAGGACTCTTGAGAAAATAGTTTGGCGAGCTCAACGTTGTTTTTCACGCCGAGTTTGTCGATGGCATTCGCACGATGAACATGCACCGTCTTGTGGCTCAAGCCAAGCTCTGCCGCGACAGACTTTACATCCAACCCAGTGGCAAGTAGCTGACATACCTCGTTTTCACGTTTTGTCAGTTGGCATAGAGAGGTGGTGTTGTCGCTAGGCGTTGCAAGTTTAAGTGCAATATCTGATGTGAGGTAACAGCCGCCAGAAGCACTGGTTCTCACGGCTTGAATAAGTTCGTCTGGGCTACAGCGTTTACTAAGATAGCCTTTTGCACCTAGCTTTAGTGATTTTTCCACCATCGCAGGGGAGTCATGCACGCTAAGCATCACGCAGGCAATGCCAGTTGGTATTTCGCTGAGAAAGTTTAAGCCGCTTTCATCTGGCATGGAAATATCTAGGATGACGACGTGTGGGTGTACCGCAGGCAACCCTTTTCGCGCTTCGGCGACAGAGCCGAATTCACCAACAACGGTAATATCACTTTCTAAATTTAATAATTGTGCGAAACCTGAACGCACGATGACGTGATCATCAACTAGAGCAACATGAATCATTATTACAACCAAATAGAGCAGACGACTAACAACAATAAGCTCCAACAGGAGCTAATAGAAAAATCTTTAATGATACTGAATTGAGCCATGCTTTTTAATGATCTTGCGCGCTTTACCGAAGTAAAGCGCGCAGAGAAGCTAGGCTTGGTTTTGTGCAAGTTGAAGCTTCTTCGCGTGTCGAATCTTCTTCTCTTCCGCGATAGCGACGAAAGCAAGCAAAACAATACAAATCATGGCGGAGGTATCTAGGGCTGCGAAGGTACCTTTCCAACCTGTTAAGCCGAAGATAGGTGTACCGTCTGCAATCATACCGAGACCAAGTTTCGCGAAGCTGTCACCGATTAGGTAAGCGAATGTACCTTTTACTCCGTCAGCTACACTGATTGCTTTTTTAGGGACAAAACCAACCGCGGCAACACCGATAAGAAGTTGCGGACCAAACACCAAGAAGCCCAATACAAATAGAGAGGCTAAGTACATGAACTCGCTAGTGGCGTGTTGGTAGAACTCAAGCGATACGATGATCAAACCAAGAGACACACAAGCAACCAATGCGCGGCGACCGTTTGCTAAGTCAGATAAGTAACCCCACATCAAAGTACCCACAAGCGCACCGACTTCGAATAGAGTAAAGCCAGAGATTGCCGTTTCTTTTGACAGACCAAGTTCTTGGTACGCGTATACCGTTGACCATTGGTCGATACCAATACGCACGATGTAAAGGAAGATGTTGGCAAAGCAAAGTAGCCAGATAACTTTGTTTTTAAGAACGTATTCAACAAAGATTTCTTTTTTGGTCATCTGGTTTTCTTCAGCGGCGGTGTCTTCTTCACTCACTGCTTCATCGAAAAGTTCTTCTACTTTACCTAGACCGTAAGCTTCTGGTGAGTCGCTACCAAAGCGCATACCGATAAAGCCAACGATGATCGCGATGATAGAAGGGAACACGAACATGCCGATTACGTGGCCGTCGAATAGGTAGTTGGCACCGAAAAGAGCAACACCCGCTGCGCCCGCACCACCAACGTTGTGTGACATGTTCCACAAGCCTAGGTAAGAGCCGCGCTTGTTACGAGGTGTCCATTTTGTAATGGTTGAGTAACTAGAAGGGCCACCAGTACTTTGGAAGAAACCACTTAGAGCGTAGAAAGCCACCATCAAGAACAGGCTTGCACTACCGCCGCCCATGCTGAAGCTGAAACCAAGCATTGCAAGACCAGAAAGGATCAGCATAAAAGGGAGGAATTGCTTGGTGTTCTTACCGTCAGCGTAGTAAGACACAACGGTTTTACCGATGCCGTATGTGATGGAGAAGCCAAGGCCAATAAGACCTAGGTCTGTCATGCTCAAACCGTAAGTTGAGATCATGTCGTTTTGCGCGACATTGAAGTTCTTACGAATCAAGTACATGGTTAGGTAGCCGATGAATACGACCAAGTAAGATTGGATGAACGGTTTAAACCACATCTTTCTTCTAACTTCGACAGGAAGATCGAGGGTCGGCTTCCGCACCTGTTCGAGGAATTTTAACATGATGAACTCTCTTGTAATTGTTTTAGAAACACAACGGCGGCCGTTATGCGCTCTTGTTACCTTTGACTGAGCGGAATTCTAGAGAGTGGTTTTGTAAGGCACATGAGATGGTTGCCTAGATCGGCTAGGAAAAATTCCTAGAAATGCCTAGGAAGGCGGAAAAGCGTGAAAAGAGTCACACAAAATCCTTACTAATTTATGGGTTTTTGACAGGGTTCTTATCGGGTTGGAAAGCGTTCAAATGCAAGCAGGTTAATATACGCAAGCTTAGTGCTGACAAGGGGTGAGCACGTTTGGTTGGAGAGAATAGTGTCTTGTCGCTAAGTATCAATTGGGAACGAGAAGCAAACAACAGAGACCCAGAGGTCTCCGTTAGAAATATTAGGAATTCGATTAGGTTGACGTGTTAAGGCGCGGGGCTGTATAGACGCGGCGAGCCGTGTTTTGGCAAGTGAATTAGGTTCAAATGGTTTCTTCTTGCCCATTCGACAGTTAACGCTGTAGGCGCAGATAAGCAAACCAGAGTGGGGATACGCGCGCGAACGGCTTTGTGGATCAACTCCAAGCTGCAACGGCTTGTCATGATTGCGAAGCCACTTTGAGGCTCGATGTGATTGTTGGTCAATGCGCCAATCAACTTATCTAGCGCGTTGTGACGGCCGATGTCCTCTCGGCACAACTTGATGTTGCCTTGTAAATCTGCAAATAAAGCGGCGTGTAACGCGCCAGATTCACGTGCGGCTTCTTGATGCAGTGCGACTTTGTCTCGCAGCCCTTCGAATACATCGGAGCGCGGAGGAAGAGACGGTGTCAGCGGCGCCAAATCAGGCAAAGCTTGTTCCAGAGCCTCGACACCACAAATGCCGCATCCGGTTGTTCCGGCAAGATTTCGGCGCTGTGTTTTTAACGCCCAGAAAGCGCGGTTGCTGATTTCCACTTCCGCATAGTGAGATTCGTGATCGCCGCCAATTTCAATGTCTTTGATCTCTTTGAAGTCGTGGACGATGCCTGTGCTTAGGCTAAATCCTTTCACGAAGTCTTCCAGATGGCCTGGCGTCACCATCATGACCGCTTGGCTAATGCCGTTATAGCTGATAGCTAAGGCGGATTCACTTGCCAGCGACATTTGTTGCACTGGGCGGCCATCAATCAATTCTCGGTAATTGAACGCACTTGGTTGAGGTGGTGCTTGATTGAAATCGGACAGTTCAAAATAAGATTGAGTAGTGCATCTCATGAAATCACCTCATAAGCCGTTATGTATGCCAAAAATTGACGTGTGGACTCTTGTTATCGATTGAATATGTTTTTTGCTTCTGCGAAGCACTGATCGGTTAGCGCGGAGAAGGGTTCTTGTTTTCGCTTTAACAAACCTAGCGGGGCGTGAACGGCGGCTTCTTCGATAGGGATAATGCGAAGCGTATCGTTCAACTCTTCCAATCCACAATTCAGCGGCATAATGGCGCAACAAAGGCCACTGGTTACTGCTTGGATCAAGTGGAAGGTGGAGTTACTTTCAATGACGGTTTGCGGAACCAGCCCTTTACTCACAAAGCTAAGATCAATTGAGTGGCGATAGTGCATTCCCTTCGAAAGCAGCCCTAGCGGAATGTTATTGAGTGACTCCCACAACACTTCAGATTCGGCAAAATCAAAATGACGCTCATCGAATAAAACGCCAAGTTTGGTCGAGTCAAGCTCGATAACATCGAAGTAAGCGGTGTTAACTTGATCGACATAACACATCCCCAAATCAAGTTGATTGCGATTGAGTTGGTCTATGATCTGTTCGGTCGTCATGGAGAGTATTTGAAAGCGTAACTCAGGGAACTGGTGAGCTAATGGTTTGAGCAATTCCATCGGGTTTTGGCTGGCGAGTGGCACCATTCCAAGTCGAAGAGAGCCGACCAACTGACCACGGCAGTTAGCAGCCTCGGCTTGCAATCCATCATGAGCGGCTAAGACGGTTTTTGCCCAAGCTAAAATGCGTTCTCCGGCTTCAGTAAACCCTTCAAATCGTTGACTTCTTTGGATTAATTCGAGATCGAGTTCTTCCTCTAAGCTTCGGATTCTCATGGACAAGGTAGGCTGCGTAATGTGGCACAATGCGGCGGCTTGACCAAAGTGTTTGGTCTGTTCAAGTGCGATGAGATATTTAAGTTGTTTGATATCCATAATGGCTTGTTAACCTTGCGTTGTGAGTCACATGTACGGGGGAACTCCCTAAAAAGGGCACAGCACTACCGTACTTTTTAAGCGCTGGAGCGTTTTAACTGGGAAATGGAAAACCAAAACCAAGTCAAGAATAAAACCACACTCAAAATTGATCTGAATCAAGGCTATTCCTGATATTAATTAGGGTCAAATTTAAAGTATCTATAGTGTGATAGATATTATCTATTATCAAGAGTACCGATTTTATTGAGCTCGTTAAGCGAACTAGGTGGAATCGGATGGGAAAACGATTAACCTCATAAATTGTATTGATTAAAAATGTTATGACCGTCAGTGGAAAAATTCGTCATAGATTTTGTTTATCACTCGGTCAGGATTATCAATTGGACGCATATTGAATAACGACTTAATCTTTGATTTAGATCAAGACGCAACAATGCGAATTGAATCTACCAGTCTTAGAAACAGTAGGCGGGTATCCGATATCAAGAATCTAGATAAGTAAACGCTCGGACAAGCGAGAGCATGTTGAGTGGTTACTTATTTGGATTAAAAAATACATGGATTAGAAACTAAGCCCTTCAATACTTCCGCATTATCTCAATAAATAACGCGCTTGTTTTCACGGGCACCCTGCTTGCTGGTATATCTGCGAGGAGTAAAGTCGTGAGCCAAAAAGAACAAATAAAAACATACAAAGGTCCAGCTGGTGGTTGGGGTGCACTGAAAGCCGTAACCAGAAGTTGGTGGGGCAGTGAAAATGCAGTTAAAAACATTCGCACTATGCTCAAAACCAACCAAAATGGCGGTTTCGACTGCCCGGGATGTGCATGGGGTGAGTCGCCAGATAGCGGTAAAGTCAATTTCTGTGAGAATGGCGCGAAAGCGGTAAACTGGGAGGCGACCAATCGTCTGGTTGATCCTGAGTTTTTTGCCAATCACAACGTTTCATCTCTCTCAACGCAAACCGATTACTGGTTGGAATACCAAGGCCGTATCACGCACCCAATGCGATACGATGCCGAGTCCGACCACTATGTACCTGTCTCTTGGGATGAGGCTTTTTCTCTTGTCGCGAAACATCTCAATCAATTGGATTCACCGCACCAAGCGGAGTTTTATACCTCTGGTCGTGCAAGCAACGAAGCGGCGTTTTTATATCAGCTATTTGTGCGCGCATTCGGTACCAACAACTTCCCAGATTGTTCCAACATGTGTCACGAAGCCAGTGCAATCGGGATGAAAGACACTATTGGTGTTGGTAAAGGCACAGTGATCTTTGATGATTTTGAAGAAGCTGATGCGATTTTCGTGATTGGTCAAAACCCGGGCACGAACCACCCACGAATGCTTGAACCTCTGCGCGAAGCGGTAAAACGTGGTGCACAGGTTATCTGTCTAAACCCGCTCAAAGAGCGCGGGTTAGAGCGTTTCCAAAACCCACAAATGCCGATTGAGATGTTGAGTAACGGCTCAGAGCCTACAAACACGGCGTACCTGCGTCCTGCTTTAGGTGGAGACATGGCAGTGTTTCGTGGCATCGCGAAATTCTTGTTGCAATGGGAGCGCGAGGCATTGCAAAACGGTGGCAAAGCGGTATTTGACCGCGAATTCATCAAACAACACACGATAGGTATTGATAAGTATTTGGCTGAAGTGGATGCAACGTCTTGGGAACACATCGCGGAACAATCGGGTCTTGATTTAAGTGAAATCGAGATGGTGGCGAGCATGTATCGACGTGCAGAACGTGTGATCATGTGTTGGGCAATGGGGTTGACTCAGCATCGTCACTCTGTGCCAACCATTAAAGAAGTCGCAAACGTGCAAATGTTACGAGGTAACGTTGGAAAGCCGGGCGCGGGTCTTTCACCTGTGCGAGGTCACAGTAACGTTCAGGGCGACCGTACGATGGGCATTGATGAAAAACCTTCAGATCTGTTGTTGGATCGCATTGAAAGTCGATTTAACTTTGCCGTCCCGCGTGGTGAAGGCCACAACACTGTGCAAGCCATTAAAGCGATGGAAGAAGGGCAAGCGAAAGTATTTATCGGTTTGGGCGGTAACTTTGCACAAGCAACGCCAGACACAGAACGTACGCACAACGCGATGCGAAACTGTAATTTAACCGTACACATTTCGACGAAGTTAAATCGTTCTCACCTTGTCACAGGTAAAGATGCGCTTATTCTTCCATGCTTAGGCCGTACTGAGATTGATCAGCAAGCGACTGGCCCACAAGGCGTGACGGTTGAAGATACCTTCAGCATGGTACATATTTCATTTGGTCAGCTAAAACCGCGTTCGGAGCATTTGCGTTCAGAACCAGCGATTATTGCAGGTATTGCCAATGCTACACTCGGGGCAAAACCAATTGATTGGTTGTGGGTGATTGAAGATTACGACCGTATTCGCGATTTGATTGCCGACACGATTCCGGGCTTTACCGACTTTAACCATAAGCTCAAACACCCGGGTGGATTCCACTTGGTAAACCCAGCTGCTGAGCGTCGATGGAATACACCAAGCGGCAAAGCACAGTTCAGCTCTAGTGAGTTGCCGAAACAGTTGATCAGCGAAGCGATACTCGAAAAAGGCCAAAAGCCAGATTTGATCTTGCAAACCATGCGCTCACACGACCAATACAATACGACACTTTACGGCTTGAATGACCGTTATCGTGGAGTATTTGGTATGCGCGAAGTGCTGTTTATCAATGAAGCGGATATTCGTAAACTCGGTTTTGAACCGGGCGACAAAGTGGACATGGTGTCATTGTGGGAAGATGGCGTTGAGCGCCGTGTGAGCGGATTTACGCTTGTTGCCTATGATGTACCAGCAGGTCAGGCGGCGGCTTACTATCCAGAAACAAACCCATTAGTTCCTTTGGACAGTTATGGGGATAGAACGTTTACGCCAACCTCTAAGTTTATTGCGATAAAATTGGAAAAATCGACATCCGATAAGATCGCTTTGGTGGAAGCGGAATAGTGACCAAACCGGCACAACGACATTTCCGATAAGCAAACGGCTGATATTAATTATCAGCCGTTTTTAATTGCGCTCAGTCTGCATTTAGTGCGCATAGCTTGTGTATAATGTTAATGACATTATGCTGCTCGATAATAGACAGATAAGGCCGATTTGAATCTAATTTCAAGTAGTAAAACTAATAAGAAGATGCTTATGACCTTGAAAAATATAATTAAATTAACAATCAGTCACTTAGTGGCAGTTTCTATTGGCATTGCGATAGGTATCTATACTTTACCGATCCTTATTGCACCACCTGCGCCGACCGATGAACAAGTTGCTAAGAGCAAGCAAGGTGCAGAATACAGCGCAGTGTTTAAGAGGGAACTCAAAGGTAGCGATGCTTTTCATTGGGGAGAGGGAGAGATTCATTTGAGTTCTGAAGTCATTACGTTGGTAGGAAAACTCGCTCCCGGACCAGACTATAAACTCTATCTATCTCCTAAGTTTGTCGAAACGGAACAAGAGTTTAATGACCTTAAATCTGAAATGAGCTTAATTGGTGATGTAAAAACGTTCGATAACTTCGTTGTTGAGGTTCCTCAAAGCACTTCAATTTCTGAATACAATACGGTTGTTGTATGGTGCGAGACATTCGGTGAGTTCATTACTTCGGCAAAGTATCAATAAACCTTAGCAGTAGAGTAAAAGGCTTTTCTTTTCACTTTACGCTAAGATGTTGTTTCGCATAATTAAGAGGCAAAGACTCTTAAACATTCTAAATTTAAGAGCCTTTGTTTAGAGTTATTGACAGAACCATTCGACTTGTTTCGACTTGTAAGTCGTTTGCACCTTTCAGGCTACGTTCTGGAAAAACAAGATTTCGAACTATTTAGAGTTATTCTCTGTTTGGCTTGTTTCGTTCGATGACGCTAATCGCAATGGCTAAAAATAGAATATCTTTTACTAAAAAGAAGTTTGTCACCAAAACCCCATCAGACACTTTCCATGTATTCGGTGTCGTAATTAGAAAGCTGAGTGTCGCAAGAAAAATAATTGCGGCGGCTATGCCAGAAAAATAAGCGACTCGTGTGTTTTTAAGGCCAACGATTAATCCAATAGCGACAATGATTTCTGTTGCGCCAATGATGTTTGATACGGCTTGAACTGACATCACATCATACAACCAACTCATCAGAAAATGATTTTCAACGAGCGGTTGTATAAGCTTGGCCTCTGTAGGTGTGAATTTATAAATACCAATCCATATTAGAACTAAAGAAACGCCGAAAACTCCGATAAGATATCCAATTGAGTCACATTGATGATGGCTTTTTACGTTTTGCATAATTAACTACATTCTCCTGTTTGTTAGCGCTTCCAACAAGACCTATAAGGTTGGTAGAAAATTTCATAGGTTTTTTTCGCTCAAACAACAGATATTAAAAATCACGTGATACAGAATTACGTGTTTGATAGAACTTAAGGATATTTCGTGGAAGTTAAAATTTTTCAGGTTGACTCGTTTACATCAGAGGTTTTCAAAGGTAATCCCGCGGGTGTTTGTATCACAGAGTCAAGCCTTGATGAGGAAACGATGTTGGCCATCGCGGCCGAGATGTCGTTATCTGAAACGGCATTTCTGTCACTCAATACAATGCAACTTCGTTGGTTTACACCGAGGACGGAAGTTGCTTTGTGTGGACACGGCACACTTGCAACGGCGCACGTTCTGAAAGAGCAGGGGTTATATAATACTGGAGATACGATTGAGTTCGTTACGCTATCTGGGGTTTTAACTGCACAACTCGATCATGAAGAAATTCATTTGGTGTTTCCTGCGCCAACTTTAGATATGAGAGCGAGTATTAACAAAGACTTACTTCATGGTTTGGGGCTAGATGCCGCCAATGTAGTCGCCTACGGTCAGTTTGATAATAAGCAGTTGGTCGTCATTAATGATGAATTTGTGCTTGAACAGCTCGACCCTGATTTTGGTGCGCTGCTTAAACAAAAAGGCCGTGGCGTCGTCATCACTGCTCAATCAAGCACTGACGCCGATTTTGTCTCTCGATACTTCGCGCCTTGGGTGGGTGTTAACGAGGACCCAGTTACAGGCTCTGCACATTGTGCTTTATGTGTTTACTGGGCTAAAAAGCTCAACAAAAAGCAACTGAAAGGCTTCCAAGCCTCTAAGAGAAGTGGGGTCGTTCATACAGAGTTGTTAAGCACTGAGCACGTTAAACTTTCTGGAAGTGCGGTAACGATATTGCGAGGATATATGAGAATCGCGTAGCGGTCCCTGTGGGAATGATTTTATTTTCGTGTTACCCAATGCTCAATAGTGAATACGCTTGAATGCTTCTTATTTAAGTGGTTAATTTTGTTTGTAACCCCCCTGACACGGTGGTGTATAACGATTGGAGAGTTATATGAAAACTATCGGCCTTCTAGGTGGTATGAGCTGGGAGTCGACGCTTAGCTATTACAAATTGATCAACGAAGGAGTAAAAGAGGCGTTAGGCGGCCTAAATTCTGCAAAAATTTGTATGTATAGCGTGAATTTTTCAGAGATAGAGAAGCTTCAACATCAAGGTAAATGGGAAGAAACGGCAAGCATTCTATCTGATGCTGCATCTTCAATAGAAAAAGGGGGCGCTGACTTCATTCTTATTTGTACTAACACAATGCACAAAGTTGCGCCTCAAATTGAAGCCAGTATTAATATCCCCATACTACATATCGCAGACGCGACTGCTGAGTTACTTCGTGAGAAAGGGGTTCAAAAGGTCGGACTCCTTGGTACTCAATTCACAATGGAGCAAGACTTTTATAAAGGAAGGCTTTCAGACCTCTATGGGCTTGATGTCATCATTCCCGATCAAGACGACCGCTCTAAAGTACATAACATTATTTATAAAGAGTTATGCCAAGGTGAAATCAAAGAGGAGTCAAGGACGATATACTTGCAAATTATTGAAAAACTAAAAGAGCAGGGAGCTGAAGCTGTGATTCTCGGGTGTACTGAAATTGCCTTACTTGTAAACCAAAGTCACACCGATGTTACACTACTCGATACCACTTCTATCCATGCTCAAGCAGCAGTCCGTTTGGCAATTGAAGGTGAATGATCTACGCTTTCTTTCCTGCAAAAAAAGAGAAAACCAAGCACGTGGTTTTCTCTTTTTTATTATCAAGTTATAAGCGAGCAAATTTGAGAGTTCTGTATCCACCAATCAAGTTGCGGGCTTTGTAACCATTGTTGACCAGCTGACGGTATGCTACGTTACCGCGTAACCCAACTTGACAGTAAATCACGATCTCTTTGTCTTTAGGAAGTTCGTGCATGCGACGACGTAGTTGATCGACAGGAATATTAATTGCACCTTCAAGATAACCAACGGACTCCAATTCACCAGGATTACGAACATCAAGTAACAGTTGGTCTTCTGTCAGTGAATCCATTTCATCATAATGAATCGCGGTCGCATCGCCTTTGATGATGTTATTTGCCACAAACGCCGCTTGGTTAATTACATCTTTAGCAGAGCCATAAGGTGGCGCGTAAGTTAGCTCGAGGTGTTGCAGTTGCTCTACCGTCATACCAGCACGCTGAGCAACTGCCATTACGTCGATACGTTTATCAACACCGTCTTTACCTACTGCTTGCGCACCTAATATTTTACCTGTTACTGGATCAAACAGCATTTTGAATGACACGGTTTCTGCACCTGGGTAGTAACTCGCGTGACTTGCTGTATGCACATACACTTTTTCATAAGCGATGTTTTCACGTTTCAGCTGTTTCTCGTTTTTACCAGTAGAAGCGACGGCTAAATCAAAAATCTTACAGATCGCCGTGCCTTGCGTACCTTGGTAAGTTTCTTGGCGGCCAAGCATGTTGTCTGCTGCAATTCGGCCTTGACGGTTTGCCGGGCCCGCAAGTGGCACTAGAGTTTGCTCGCCAGTCACAAAGTCTTTCTCTTCTACCGCGTCGCCGACAGCGTAGATCGAAGGATCGCTGGTTTGCATGTATTCATTGGTATAAATACCACCAAGAGCGCCGATTTCTAAGCCAGCTTCTTTCGCTAATTTGGTCTCGGGGCGAACACCAATTGCCATAATCAAAATATCGGTGGTGAGTCTTTCACCGTTGTTTAGTGTTAATTCCAATTCACCTTCTAGATGTTGGTGTTTTTCGCTCTCACCAGAGTCGAAACTTGCCACGTGCTCGTTAGGTACGAATTTCACCGACTCAAGTGCGACGCCAAGTTTAAGGTCGATGCCTTTCTCACGAATTTCAGCATGTGCGAAGCCAGCCATTTCACGGTCAACGGGCGTCATCACTTGATCCGCCATTTCAACTAATGTGGTTTTTATGCCTAGCTGGTGGAAGGCTTCCATCATTTCCAAACCGATAAAACCACCACCAACGACCGTAGCGTGTTCAACTTTGTTGGTTTCGATCGTTTTAATGATGCGATCCATATCTGGAATATTGCGCAGCGAGTGCGTTAACGGGTTATCAATACCCGGAATAGGCGGCACAACTGGACCTGCGCCAGGGCTGAGTAGAAGAAAGTCGTAGCTCTCTTGGTATTCCGAGCCATCAAGCAAATTCTTAACCGTAACCGTTTTGTCTTGACGGTTAATAGAAACCACTTCGTTCATCACACGGACATCAACATTGAAACGCGCTAAAAAGCTCTCAGGCGTTTGAAGAAGCAGTTTGCTGCGCTCTTGGATATCACCACCAATGTGATAGGGTAAGCCACAGTTTGCAAATGACACAAATGGACCGCGTTCAAACATAATGATTTCTGCATCTTCACTTAAACGACGAGCGCGAGCTGCTGCAGATGCACCTCCAGCAACCCCACCAATAATCACGATTTTGCTCATGGATTTCTCCTGCTGAATGATCGAAAACGCCTACACCTTACTTAAATAAATTAGCTGAGTCTAATGTTATTTAATCTACATTAGCATTGACTTAATAATATTAATTAGTAATATCTAATGAAATGTAATGTAGTAATGAAGAGGCATAAGAATGGGCGACAGTATGCTACAAAGTGCGACCGAAGCGAGTGAGCTGCTTAAAATTATGGCTCATCCAGAGCGCCTAATCGTGATGTGTAAGCTGATTGAAGGCGAGAAAGGGGTCGGTGAACTGTTTGAAGGTTCATCATTAAGCCAATCTGCTTTTTCACAACATCTCACCGTATTGAGAAAGCACGACATCATTAAAGCTAGGAAGGTTTCTCAGCAGGTATTTTATTCAATTTCTGATGAAAGAGTTGGTCCGCTGGTTGAAGCGTTTAAGCAAGTTTTCTGTAAGTAATTAGTTTGGCGGATGCTATGTTTGAAGTTCCTTGGATGTCGCTTTTGGGCGGCATAATAGTTGGCGTATCAGCGATAACACTGATGCTATTTACTGGCAAGACTGCTGGGATCAGTGGGATCTTAAACGGTGCCGTTGAGAGCGCAGACCGCGTTTGGCGAATTGTTTTTTTAATTGCGATGGTATTAGGTGGCTTGTTTGCTGTTTATGTTCTTGGCGGGCATGTACCAGATCAGTACAGCGGTTCTCTTATTTTAGTTATCGTTGCTGGCTTGTTAGTCGGTGTTGGTACGCGTATCGGCAATGGTTGTACTAGTGGCCATGGTATTTGTGGGATAGGGCGTTTCTCAATCCGTTCTGTGGTCGCGACGTGTACTTTTATGGCCACAGCCATGTTAACCGTCTTGCTAGTATCGTGAGGAATAGTGCCGTTATGAAAACTCATGTAATGAAAAGTATTAAGCAAATGTCCGTTGTTGCATTTTCTGGTGTGCTCTTTGGTATTGGTATGGTGGTCTCTGGTATGGCTGAACCGGCAAAAGTGATTGGCTTTCTCGATATTACTGGAGCATGGGATCCAAGCTTAGCCTTTGTAATGGGCGGAGCACTTGTTGTGTTCGTTCCTGCTTATCTTTTATTAATAAAGCCAAGAAGCGAATCTGTGTTTGGTGATGAGGTTGTCTGTCCGACTTCTAAAACGATAGACAAAAAGTTAGTCGGTGGTGCAGCACTGTTTGGTATTGGTTGGGGCTTACTGGGTGTGTGTCCTGGTCCTGCGGTTGCCAGCCTTTTTACTGGCAACACACAAGTTCTGCTCTTTATAGCGGCAATGTTGGTTGGGTCATTCACCGCTAAAAGAATGGTTCGTGGCTAAAGAGTTCTTCAACGCAAAAAAGAGTATCTCAACGTTAACAGAGAACTTAAACGCTAAAAAGTGAGTGTCGTAGAAACCGGGCAATGGTCACTCAGTTTATAGTCGAGTACATCTTGTGTTTTGAAAACGGTTTGAACACCAGACGACGCCTTTAAATCACCACTCACAATAATGTGGTCTATCACCGAGCGGAATTGGTGGGTTTTATTCGGATTACGATTAGAACGCACTTTACATTCCGCTTTAGTGTCTTTAGTCACTAGCTTTGCACTAGTATTGTCCGATATCACGTCCCATAACCAATCTCCTTGATAACCCAAGTTGTGGTTAAAGTCGCCAAGCACGACATAATGTTGTTTGTTGTCCTCGCGCGCCTTTATCCACTTAGCTAGTGCCTGTCCTTGTTGTTTCACTATCTTACAATCGCGGTTATTACGATACGCGCCACTGCAACCCGCTTTCAGATGTACAGAGAGTAGGTGAGTCTCGTTTTCTTGGTTTGGATTTAAAACAAGGTAGCTCGCGAAGCGAAGCTTGCTGTTGCCTCGTGTGATAGAGAAGTCTGGCTTGTCTAATACGCTTACGCCATTGCGCACGGCAAAGCCTGTGTATTGGTTGGTGTCGTTAAACTGAAGGTGTCGGTTGGAGGCGTTTGAACGATCGGAAAGATAAATAGTGAAGTCATTGCCAACGGCTTTTTGGATGGCAGCAGCACTTTCGACTTCTTGAAAAGCAAAAATGTCGGCTTGTGTTTTATCCACATAGTGGGTCAGCTTTTCAAAATCTTGTGGTGTTCTCGACACTTTTCCACCATCTATAGATAACCATTCTATGTTCCAACTGGTTAGATTGATGGAGTTTTGAGCAAATGAAAGAGAACTAAAAAGTAATATTAACGTAACAAAAAGTGATCGCATTTTGGCCTGTTGCACTCCTATCTTTTAGCGTATTCCTTTCCATCCTTTATCCTACAAGACCTCCAAAAATAGCAAGTAGATTTAGTACCAATTTTGCAATTTTCATGGTTTTCTTCGCAACTGAGATCAACGCCAATAAGATCGATTTCTTCTTGTTCGCTAGCCAATCTTTATTGATCAAAATCAATGTTTTCGAGTGGTGCTTCTCGTTAAATACGCCACAATATATTGTGTTGCCAGAATAAAAAACAACCCCATATAGTGTGTTTGTGGATAACTCTGTGAGTATGCTCGGGTAAGGAGAACAAAGTGAAACCAATCGTAATCAAACGCGACGGATCAAGAGCTCCGTTCAACAGGGATCGTATCCAAGCAGCAGTTGAAGCAGCAGCGGAAAACAAAGATAAGGATGTCGCTATTTATGCTCTTAATGTGGCTCTTGCTGTCGAGTTACAGTTAAGAGAACACGATGAAGTTCACATCCATGAGATTCAAGACTTAGTCGAAAATGAACTCATGCAAGGTCCTTACAAAGCCCTAGCGCGTTCTTACATTGAATATCGCCACGATCGCGACATCGCTCGTGAGAAGCAAAGTGCACTAACTCGCGAAATCGAAGGTTTGATTGAAGAAAGTAATCTGGATCTAATCAACGAGAACGCGAACAAAGACGGCAAAGTAATTCCGACTCAACGTGACTTGTTGGCTGGTATCGTAGCGAAACACTACGCGAAGACGCACATCCTTCCTCGCGATGTGGTTCAAGCGCACGAAGTGGGTGACATTCACTACCACGATTTAGACTACGCACCGTTCTTCCCAATGTTTAACTGTATGCTTATCGATCTTAAAGGCATGCTGACGCATGGTTTTAAAATGGGTAACGCTGAGATTGATACGCCAAAATCAATTTCGACTGCAACAGCGGTAACAGCACAAATCATTGCTCAAGTCGCGAGCCACATTTACGGCGGTACAACCATCAACCGTATTGATGAAGTTCTAGAGCCGTACGTAATCACAAGCTACGAGAAACACCTAGAGATCGCAAAAGAGTGGAACATTGCTGAGCCAGAAGAGTTCGCAAAAGCACGCACAGAGAAAGAGTGTTACGACGCGTTCCAATCTCTAGAATACGAAGTAAACACGCTACACACGGCGAACGGTCAAACACCATTCGTTACGTTTGGTTTTGGTCTTGGTACTAGCTGGGCATCACGCCTTATCCAGAAATCGATTCTGAAGAACCGAATTGCAGGTCTAGGTAAGAACCGTAAAACAGCGGTATTCCCTAAACTGGTATTCGGCATCAAAGATGGCTTGAACCACAAATCAGAAGATCCAAACTACGACATCAAGCAACTTGCGCTTGAGTGTGCGTCTAAGCGTATGTACCCAGACATTCTTAACTACGACAAAGTAGTGGAAGTAACGGGTTCATTCAAAACCCCAATGGGTTGCCGTAGCTTCCTTGGTACTTACGAAGAAAACGGTGAGCTGATTCACGAAGGTCGTAACAACCTTGGCGTCGTGAGCTTGAACCTTCCTCGTATCGCTATCCGTGCAAACGGAAGCGAAGAGAAATTCTACGAGCTTCTAAATGACCGCCTACGTCTTGCTCGTAAAGCACTAGAGACACGTATCTCTCGCCTTGAAAACGTGAAAGCACGTGTGGCCCCAATCCTATACATGGAAGGCGCATGTGGTGTTCGCTTGAAAGCAGACGACTCAATCGCAGATATCTTCAAGAACGGTCGTGCGTCTATTTCTCTTGGTTACATCGGTGTACACGAGACAATTAACGCGCTATTCGGTACAGAAGCGCACGTTTATGATGACGCTGTTTTGCGTGAAAAAGCGGTCGCGATCATCAAGCATCTAAAAGATGCTGTGAATCAATGGGCTGACGAAACAGGTTATGGTTTCAGCTTATATGCAACGCCAAGTGAAAACCTATGTAGCCGTTTCTGCCGCATCGATGCGAAAGAGTTCGGCGTAATTGAAGGCGTAACAGACAAAGGTTACTACACCAACAGCTTCCACCTAGATGTTGAGAAGAAGGTGAACCCATACGACAAGATCGACTTTGAGATGCCTTACCCAGAAATCTCAAGCGGCGGCTTTATCTGTTACGGCGAGTTCCCGAACATGCAACGTAACGTTGAAGCACTAGAAAACGTATGGGACTACAGTTACACCCGAGTGCCTTACTACGGAACTAACACGCCAATTGATGAGTGTTACGAGTGTGGTTACAACGGTGAGTTTGACTGTACAAGTAAAGGCTTCACTTGCCCAAGCTGTGGCAACCATGATTCAACCAAAGTGTCAGTGACACGTCGTGTTTGTGGCTACCTAGGCAGCCCAGATGCACGCCCGTTTAACTTCGGTAAGCAAGAAGAAGTGAAGCGCCGAGTTAAACACCTGTAAGGTTAACTACCACTCGTTTTACACTTTGAAAATCAACTTTAAACAGGTTGATTTTCTCTTTCGCGATAACACAGAGACGCATTATGAATTACCACCAATACTATCCAATTGACGTTGTTAACGGACCGGGTACGCGCTGTACGCTGTTTGTGTCGGGTTGTGTGCATCAGTGCCGTGGCTGTTATAACCAGTCGACGCAACGTTTGGATTCTGGTGTACTTTTCACGCAAGAAGCGGAAGACAAAATCATCGCTGACTTAAACGACACGCGTATCAAACGCCGTGGCTTGTCGTTGTCGGGTGGAGATCCGCTTCACCCTGCTAATGTGCCTCATATTTTGAAGATAGTGAAAAGGGTGAGAGAGGAGTGCCCAGGTAAAGACATTTGGGTTTGGACTGGCTACACGCTGACGGAACTGAATGACGCGCAAAGGGAAGTGGTGCAATACATCGATGTTTTGATTGATGGTAAGTTTGAACAAGACAAGAAAGACCTCAATCTCGAATGGCGTGGCAGTTCAAACCAAATCATTCATCGCTTTACGGACATCTAATCAAGCATTCTCCGCACATAAAAAGGGCTCACGCGTGCATAACGGGTGAGCCCTTTTGGTGTGAGTTCGTTAATGTCTTTTTGGTTACGCTGTCACCGATTGGTTATCTTCAACCATATTATTTATCCAACGTTTAGATTGAATACGGTAAGTCGTCAGTACGCCTTTCACTAACTCTTCCGCGAGCAGAGACATCAAGACAAAATGCAAAGGCAGCCCTAACACCATGCCTGTGTAATAAGTAAGGGGGATGCCAATAGCCCACTGACCGAACGTGTCGATGAAAATGCTATAGCGAATATCAGCGCCACTCTTTAGTACGCCGCCAATCCCAACCATGTTAAACACCCTCAAAATCATACCTAGCGCCATGACTAAACATACGTTAAGTGCCATGTCTGCATCGGTTAACGGGCTCAGTACCAATAGGTGATGAATCATGGGCGAGCTCAACCACACTAGGAAAAACAGTAAGGTGGCTAAGATTGCGCTGGTTAACACATACCACCACGCTGTTTTCTCGACTCGGTCATAATGTTTTGCACCAATATCATTCCCAAGAAGAACGGATGCAGCGACCGCAAATCCCATAAAGGTTGAAATCAGTACCCCTTCAATCGGTGATAAGAATGAGATGATCGCCAGTTCTGAAACGCCCAATTGACCATAGATGATGCTGTAAACGATCAATCCACCAGTCCAAAGCGCATCGTGGACCAACATGGGTAAAGAAACCTTAAAGTACTTTTTTCGATACTGTTTTAAGCGGCCTTGTACCCAATCGAACTTAGTCGGAATTAGGTAAGCATATCGTTTGTAGAAAAAATAAATCAAGACGGCGGTTTGGAAAAATCGAGAAACAAAACTACCTACGGCTGCACCAAATACGCCCCATTGAGGGAAACCAAATAAACCAAAAATCAAAACATAATTAAGCGCGACGTTAACGACAATGGCGGAGATACTAACGTTGGTTGCCAGTTTGGTTTGGCCCACGGAGCGCAATACCGCTTCAATCGGTACTACTATCGCCGTAGCAATGAGGCTAAAGCCCGTAACCACAAGATAATCACGTGCATAAGTGACGTATTCAGGATCGTCTGACATAAAAGAGACGATCTCTTCATCAAAAATCGCATAAAGAACGATAAACGGCAGCGTCACCAAAATGGAAATAAACCAAGATTGCGCCAACGTTCTGCGAATTCCGGCTAGGTTTCCTGAGCCGTAGTATTGAGAAGCAAGTACGGTAACTGCACCGCATAGGCCAAAGACAACCGCTAGGTTGAAGAAAAAGATACGATTTCCAACTCCAACTGCTGCCGTTGCAGATTCACCGAGTAGGCTTACCATGAAAATATCCACGACGCCGAGCAAAGCAAAAAGCATGGACTGAAGTGAAACAGGTAGGCCAATCGTAATCAGTTTTTGCCAAAATACTTTATCGATGTATTCGCGTGTTAAGAGCATCGCATTTCTCCTTAAAGATTAATGCGAGTAGTTTATCCTCATGATTTGGCGGTGTATTTTTCAAAGGAATCCAAAACCTTTGTAAAACTCTCTATTAACGCACATGTGAGCCAATAAATCATGGAAGATAAACAAGAACGCTACGCGATTTCAGAAAAAACTTATCAAGAGTTTATTGATCACAGTCGAGTATTAGCACTTGAGGAGAGAGGCATTGTGCAGTGCGGCATTGCCACTTGTCGTGACTTCTTCTCTGTTTATCGTAAAAACCAAAAGAAACACATGCTGCTCTATACGGTGCGTGGTAAAGGGTGGCTAGAGAGTGGGACTTATCGATACGATTTGGAACCGGGCTCGTTGATTACAGTACCCGCAGGTGTTGAAAACGGTTTTGGTATAGAAGAAGAACCTTGGCAGATCGCGTGGCTTTTTCTTGCTCCTGATAGAGAGTGGCCGATATTAGAATGTGATGTTCGCTATCAGCTTTCATCTACACCTGAAGTGATGTATGCATGTATCCAAACACTACTACGCAGCATTCACCTTCCAATCGATTATGGTGGTGCGGTAGGTGAGCATAGTGTGGCTCAGTTAGAGCTGATGTTAAACATGCCGCCCTCAGAGTCGATATCACGCAGCCAATTGAGGCTTCGGCGTGTATTTGACCTTGTCCAACGTCAGCTCCATAAGGATTGGAGCGTTGAGCAGGTGGCGGCTCTATATCCATGTTCGGAGCCTCATTTGCATCGACTGACTCAAAAGCAGTTTGGTCGAAGCCCAATGGCACATTTAACGCGTATGCGCATGGAATATGCTGCTAGGTTACTTCGTTCAACAGAATGGCCAATTCAGCATATTGGAGAAATAGTCGGATATCCGACCAGCGCAAACTTTAGTACACGTTTTAAAGCGTGGTCGACCATGACACCAAGAGAGTTTAGAAAAAACGGTAGAGTGGATTGGTACGACGAGGAGTGAATCGTTCTTTTTCTGAACGATAGAGCGCACAAAACTCACCGTAAGCCAGAATTTTGTTCTCTAATTGATGAAATAAGTGAAAAATCATTTCGTCATTTTTTGCGATGGTGTTAACGTGAGGTTCGGTACTTGAATTTCAAAGGGTTATGACTTTCATGTTTTCTAATCTCCCAACTCCCGTATTAGATCCTATTTTATCTCTATCCGTTGCATACCGTAACGATGAACGTCCAAACAAGGTTGACCTTGGCATTGGCGTATACAAAAACAGCGCAGGCGAAACGCCGATTATGAAAGCCATTCAAATGGCGCAGGATGTCGTTGTTGAAACTCAAAAAACCAAGTCTTATGTTGGTCTTGCGGGTTGCGAAGAATTTAATAAAAGCATGATCGATTTGCTGCTGACGGGAACGTCTGCAATGGATCGTGTTGCAGCAATTCAAACGCCAGGTGCAAGTGGTGCGCTGCGTATGCTCGGTGATCTGATGAAGATCGCACAGCCAGATACGACGGTTTGGATTTCCAACCCAAGCTACGTAAACCACAAGCCAGTAATGGAAGCAGCAGGCCTTAAAGTTAAGTTCTACCACTATTTCTCTTCGGAAACGAAACAAGTAGACACCGAAAAAATGATGGATGATCTTGCGAAAGCTGGGCCTTCAGATGTGGTACTTCTTCATGGTTGTTGCCACAACCCAACTGGTGCGGATATTGACTTCTCTGCTTGGCAAGCCATTACAGAATTGTCGCAGAAGAACGGTTTCATCCCATTTGTGGACATTGCTTACCAAGGCTTCGGTGATGGCCTAGAAGAAGACGCAAAAGGCCTTCGTTTTATGGCAGATAACGTTGAAGAGATGTTGATTACTACTTCATGTTCGAAGAACTTTGGTCTGTACCGTGAACGAACTGGTGCAGCGATTGTGGTTGGTAAGAACATGCATGATGTAACCAATGCAAAAGGTAAACTCCTCACTCTAGCTCGCTCGACTTACACGATGCCACCCGACCATGGTGCAGCTTTAGTTAAGACCATTCTGCAAGATGACAATCTCACTTCCGTTTGGAAGCAAGAATTGAGTGAAATGCAACATCGTTTGGTTAGCCTTCGTCAAAGTTTGTGTAACGAGTTGAGAAACAACCATAATACAGATCAATTTGATTTCATTGAGGGTCACAAAGGCATGTTTACTGTGCTAGGCTTTAGTGGAAACCAAATGGCGCAACTGCGTGAAGATTATGGCATTTATGGTGTTGGCGATGGTCGAATTAACATTGCCGGACTTACCGAAACTCATATTCCATACGTAGCGGACGCAATTAAGAAAGTATCTCAAGCTTAATTGGAGTGTGGATGAAAAACTGGAAACTGATTCTGCCGCTTATGATGAGCGGCAGTTTAATTGCTTGTACGTCAACTCAAACGACGCAGGAACCTGTTGAGCCAGAGTCGCCAAAGGTCGAAGAGCCCGTTAAAGTCGAGCCAGAAGTGAAACCTGATGTAGATCCAAAGCCAGAGGTGGAGCCCAAACCAGAAGCGAAACCTGAGAAAAAGCCGGAACCAAAGCCTAAGAAGCCAGTCAAGGTCACAAAAACACCCGATGGCATGTTAATTCTTGGTTCTGAAGAATGGGTTTATGTTCCTGAAATTGACCAGACTTTCAAGGCTAGAGTCGATACAGGTGCGACAACATCATCAATTAGTGCGACTGACATTGTTCCGTTTGAGCGTGATGGTAAAGACTGGGTTAAATTTAAGATAGATTTAGGTGACAAAGACACCAAAGAATTTAAAGTACCCGTTGAGCGCTGGGCTAAAGTTAAGCAGTCTTCGTCAGAAGAGGTGGATAAACGAGCGGTGGTAAAAGCCTACATTACCGTTGGGGATCACAAAGAAAAGACAGAGTTTACGTTAGCGGATCGCGGACATATGACGTTTCCAATTTTGCTTGGTCGAAGCTTTTTTAGAGATATTGCCGTTGTAGATGTATCGAAAAAATATGTGCAAGATAAACCTAAAAAAACCGCTAAAAACTGATGTATTAAAGCTAGTTTCTGCTACAAGCTAATAATTCTTGATTAGCAAAAAAATGGCCTCCAAAATTGGAGGCCATTTTTATTGAATCATATGCTTGCTTGTGATGCCCTGGTAGTCATAGTCATGTCCACTAAAATGCAAAACGAGCAGACATTACAATTTGCTGGCCATAGACACCATTATTTTTAAAATCTGCACCAAGCGATAGTTGCTGAGTTGAGTGGAATCGTGCGCCTAGATTGTAAATGGTATTCGAATCGTCATTATCTATGATTTGGCCGATACGGCCATGTAGCTCAACATTTTGCATAAACCAAATACGAGTGCCAATATTCACTTCCGTGCGCCACTCGTCGCCGACTTTATCACTGCCGTTCTCTTTAATGTTGTGTACCAACATTTGGCCATAAATATCTGCAAATTGGCCTGCTGGCCCATTAAAGCCTATACCGCCAGCAATGTCCCAGTCTCCGCTGAATTCACTGTCTGCGCGAGCAATGAAATGGGTATTCTCTGTAAAGTAGGTATTGAACTCGCCACCAAATGTACCAGGGCTAGTGCCCATGCGAAATTCCATCGTGTTGTAGTTGAAATTATTTGCATGTGCGGAAAGTGGCAAAATAGCACACAAACCAAAGGCTGCAACCTTTAGAGCTTTACCTAGCATGGTGTCTCCGGGCAAGATGAATAAAATGAACAAAAAATTGGTCTGCAAAAAGCAGACCAAGATTGATAAAGCTATCATTTTAAGTGCTTGCCGTCACTATTTAGCTGTAATCGTCACTACATCATGTTGATATGTACAGCAATCGGGGTTTGTTTTACATGACCACGAGTTGTTCGACTTCAATCTCTGGTTTGTTCCCGCCTTCAAATTCGCCAAACAGACGGACTTTAGTCGTGTGATCAATCGGAGTATTTAGCTGAATATCGTCATCGAGTTCGACCATCACTTCACCGGAACCATCGCTAAAGACAAACTTATCCGCGCGAACTTGACGCAATAAGTTACCTTCAACGACCACATCTTTTTCAGTAAACATATTGGAGTCGTTTAGCAAGGCATCCAATTTTTCCACAGTGATAGGACCGTTAAACTGCAAGTTTGATTGGTTTTGAGCGTTATCTTTCGCGAACGCGATAGAAGGAGCAATAACTAAGGCGGCGATTGTTGCGATAATTGTATTCTTTTTCATGTTACATCCTCATCGGTTTGTTTTGATGGGTTCATTAAAACAGGGCTTGTTTGAACCAATGATGATTTCAACATTCATATTCTATTCATTTGCTTGAGTAAGTGGGGACGATGACGTTATGATTGTTCATCTTCCTCTATTCCTTACAAATGTTCATGAAATCAGCGATCCCATCTTTAATGGTTCAAGGCACCACTTCGGATGCCGGAAAAAGTGTCCTTGTGGCAGGTTTATGCCGTGTATTAGCAAGAAAAGGGATAAATGTTGCCCCATTTAAGCCACAAAACATGGCACTAAATAGTGCGGTAACCAAAGATGGCGGTGAAATAGGTCGAGCACAGGCCGTTCAGGCACAGGCGTGTAATATTGAGCCAACTGTACATATGAATCCGGTTTTAATTAAACCTAACAGTGATACAGGTGCTCAGATCATTTTGCAGGGTAAGGCGATTTCCAATATGGATGCGGCTGGCTTTCATGATTACAAGAAAGTGGCGATGGATACGGTGTTAGATTCCTTCTCTCGTCTGACTCAAGAATTTGATTCGATCATTATCGAGGGCGCGGGGAGTCCTGCTGAAATCAATTTACGAGAAGGCGATATTGCAAACATGGGTTTTGCTGAGGCCGCTGATGTACCAGTGATCATTGTTGCTGATATTGATCGTGGTGGAGTGTTTGCACATTTGTACGGAACACTTGCGCTACTTTCTGAATCTGAACAAGCGCGAGTAAAAGGATTTGTTATCAACCGTTTTCGAGGTGATATTCGTTTATTGCAATCGGGCCTCGATTGGCTAGAAGAAAAAACAGGTAAACCTGTACTTGGTGTACTTCCTTTTCTCCATGGTTTGAATTTAGAAGCAGAAGACGCGATCACTGCGCAGCAAGAGTTGCACTCTGAGGTAAAACTGAATGTTGTTGTGCCTGTTTTAACCCGGATTAGTAATCATACTGATTTTGATGTGCTGCGATTGAATCCAGACATCAATCTACGTTATGTAGGTAAAGGCGAAAAAATAGATAAAGCCGACCTGGTTATTTTGCCTGGGACCAAATCAGTGAGAGACGATCTGGATTATCTAAGAAGCCAGGGGTGGGATAAAGATATCTTGCGTCATATTCGTCTTGGTGGAAAAGTGATTGGTATCTGTGGCGGCTACCAGATGCTTGGAAACTTGATTGATGATCCAAACGGCGTCGAAGGCCAACCAGGTCAAAGAGAAGGACTTGGCTTGCTTGATATCACTACGACACTAACTAACAGCAAACAGCTTACAAACACACAAGCACAGCTTTCTCTTAACGGCAAAACAGCCAATGTAAAGGGTTATGAAATCCACGTAGGGCGAAGTGAAGTACGGGGCCTGCAACCTCTTACATTCAGTTCCGGTGAAGCGGAGGGGGCGATCAGCGAGTGTGGCCAAATCATGGGAACCTACCTTCACGGGTTCTTTGACGAGGCAGATGTCTTAAGCCTGGTATCAGAATGGGTAAACGGCACCCAAATCAAACAACAAGACTTTGAAGAGTTAAAGGAGCAAGGCATTAATCGCATCGCAGATGCGATAGAACAACATGTGCGCCTTGATTTTTTGTTTAAATAGCCCATTAACTGATTGAACTTTATATTTAAATAACCTGTTCTTTCGCTTGCCTTGTATTGGAGTATCTCTATGAAAGCATGGAAACAGTATGCTTGCCTTACGGTAGTATTAAGCATTTCATTTTCAGCAAACGCAGCAACGAACCTAAAAGTGTATGCAGCCTCTTCTATGACGAATGCGATTAACGAGATCGCGCAAAACTTTGAAGAAAAGTATGACGTTTCTATCACTCCCGTTTATGGTGGTTCTTCTTCTATCGCTCGACAAATTATCAATGGCGCACCAGCGGATGTACTCATTTCTGCGAACACGAAATGGATGGATTATTTGGTCGATAAAGACGTCATTTATCGTGACAATGTCACAAATCTAGTGCGCAATAGCTTAGTGTTAATTGCTCCTCAGTCTTCAGAATTAACCTCATTTAACTTTTCTGATGCAAAGGCATGGGAGAAGGCATTGCATGGAAATCGTCTTGCGTTAGGCAATCCGACGTCAGTACCTGCTGGTATGTACGCTAAAGAGTCATTGACTACACTGGGTGTATGGAAAGCGGTTCAAACTCACGTCGCACCAGCAAAGAATGTGCGCTTAGCTTTGGCGTTGGTTGAACGTGGAGAAGCGCCTTTAGGTGTGGTCTACAAAACCGATGCTCAGTTAACTGATAAAGTCAAAATTGTCGGCGAATTTGCGAGTGATACGCATGCGGCTATTGTTTACCCGGCTGCAATTGTGAATGATTCTACTGAGTCGGAGCAGTTCTTCCAGTACCTAAAATCGGACGAAGCCGCACGCGTTTTTGCTCAATATGGCTTTCAGCAATAAACCGGCCTTCAATTATAGGAACGAAGCGTGACAGAACTGGAATACCAAGCCTTAATGTTAAGCCTCAAAGTAGGCGCGTACGCAGTACTTTGGCTGATTCCTCTCGGCGTTTTTCTTGCTTGGCTACTTTCTCGAAAAACGTTCTTTGGTAAATCGATTCTCGATAGCTTAATTCATTTACCACTGGTATTGCCGCCAGTGGTAATCGGCTATTTATTGTTGATTTCTTTAGGACGACAAGGGTTCCTTGGAAAGTGGCTCTATGAAAACTTAGGGGTAGTATTTAGCTTTAATTGGAAAGGGGCAGTAGTCGCTTGTATTGTCGTGGCTTTGCCTTTGATGGTTCGTTCAGTACGCTTAAGCTTAGATAGCGTCGACCCTAAATTGGAGCACGCAGCCTCTACGTTAGGCGCTTCTCCTTTAAAAGTGTTTCTCACCGTCACGTTACCACTGACCATTCCCGGAATTATTACGGGCACGATGCTGTCATTTGCTCGTAGTCTTGGCGAATTCGGGGCGACGATCAGTTTCGTCTCTAACATTCCGGGTGAGACCCAAACGATTCCGCTGGCAATGTACAACTTTATTGAAACGCCAGGTGCAGAAATGCAGGCGGCTCGTCTGTGTATCATTTCTATCGCGTTAGCCTTGTCTACATTAATGATCTCGGAATGGCTAAATCGTAAAGCGGCAAGTAGATTGGGTGCGAAGCAATGACGATTAAAGTCCAATTTAAACAAATGCTTGGTGAGACTGACTTCGACATCAAACTTAAGTTACCCTGTAACGGAATTAGTGCCTTGTTTGGACGATCTGGTGCAGGTAAAACGACGTTGATTAACATCATCAGCGGATTGGTCACTCCAAGGCAAGGGTATGTTGCGGTTGGTGAGCATGTTTTGTTTGACAGTGAACAGGGAATCAACCTACCAACGCACAAGCGTGGTATTGGTTATGTGTTTCAGGATTCACGTTTGTTTCCTCACTATTCGGTTCAAGGCAATTTGTTATATGGCGTTAAAGAAAAAGATGACGAGTATTTTGATGCAGTCACCGAACTCTTGTCTATCAAACCGTTACTAAAGCGCTTTCCGGTATCACTTTCTGGTGGTGAAAAGCAACGTGTTGCGATTGCGCGCGCATTGCTATCTAAGCCCAATTTGCTTTTGATGGATGAGCCACTTGCCTCACTCGATATGCCAAGAAAGCGTGAGGTAATGCCTTTTCTCGAGGAGTTGTCGGAGAAGGTAAATATCCCTATTATCTATGTCACACACAGTCTCCAGGAAATTTTAAGGCTTGCTCAGCACCTTGCAATTATTGACCAAGGTAAAATTTCGAGTTCAGGTAAGCTTGAGGAAGTGTGGGCTTCTCATGCTATGCGTCCATGGCAATCTTTCTCAGATCAAAGCAGCTTATTTGAAGGCCGGATTGCTGAACATCATGAACGTTATGCACTGACTTGTATCAACCTTGCACCTAATGTATTCCTGTGGGTGCAAAAGATTGACGGAACACCAGACACGCCAATACGCTTGCAAGTGCGTGCCAACGACGTTTCTATCACGCTCGAGCAGCCCAAGGCGACGTCGATTCGAAATATTCTGCCTGCTATTGTCGATTCCATCGAAGTGTTTAACGCAGCCGATGACAAACAGAGTATTAATGTATCACTCAAGCTAGACGAGAAATGTTATTTGTGGGCAACGATCACACCGTGGGCCCTTGACGATCTCAACCTAAAAGTTGGTAGCCGTGTTTTTGCGCAAATTAAAGGTGTCAGTGTGACACAAAAAGATATGGCACTAGCGCCTCATTAACCGTTTAGACTGATTTACGCTTCATGATCAAAAAAGGCCGCAAAGTGCGGCCTTTGTTACTAGAAGAATGTCGGAATTACTTCGCGAATACTTCTTTGAATTCACGCTTAAGAAGTGGGTCACGACGTGCTTTCTTAAGTTGCTTAACCATGTCTTTCACACAGTTGTGAAGCACATTATCAAGTAGTTGAGCACGGTATTCTTCTTTATCTTCATCTGTCATGTTTTCTGGCAGATTAAGAGTCGGAAACTCTTCCATCACATTAATACCAGCGAATGCTTGGCCTACAGAAACTAGAGCATGAAACTGTTCAAAGTTGTCTAGAATGTTCTGTGCACTTGCTGGCATTTCGTCCCATGATTCACGTACCGCTTCTTCAGACACTTCATGGATAGAGGTAACCATTTCGAACATTTGCTCTGGAACTTCGTCAAATTCGATAACTTTACGTAGCTCTGGAGAAATGCTGGCTAGATCGATTTTTTTGCTTTCGCTGTTAGTTGCTTCTGACATGGTGTGTCTCTCATTACAAAAAGGCGGGAATATTAATACCAAATGCATCAAATAGCTATACCCATTAGTCCGCAAGATGACCAAAGTGAATGAGTTTGTTGAACTTCTGCTCACAGGCCATGATTAGATAGGGTAACGTTCAGTCTAATTGCTTTATGCAATGGATTCCGTGATATTCAAACAAAAATATAGCACTTAATTATGAGTCGAATGCAACAACTCTATGAGTATGGTATATGTTTAATAAAGACATAATTAAAAATGGAACGCGTTATGCAACCGATAGGGACATCGATGCGAATCCTTCTGGTTGACGATGTTCAGCTAGACAGGATGCAGCTGGCTATTCGTCTAAAGCAACTTGGACATATTGTAAAAGCCGTAGGTAGTGGACTAGAGGCGTTAAATACCTATGAGAGTTTTGATCCGGAACTGGTGTTACTCGATATATCAATGCCAGATATGAACGGTTTTGAAGTCTCTCTTCATATAAGAGAAACGTTTCCGGATTGGATCCCAATTATTTTCTTGAGTAGTCACGAAGAGCCAGAAATGATTGCTAAAGCCATAGATGCGGGCGGTGATGACTATTTAATTAAGCCGGTAGATAAACTGGTACTGAACTCTAAACTTATCGCAATGCAGCGTATTGCTCATATGAGACGAGAGCTTAAGCAAGCGACAGCTCAATTGGAGCAGGTTAATCAACTTTTGACTCAGCAAGCGAATGAAGATGGCCTAACCAAACTCTATAACCGCCGTTATATCGACCATAAGTTGGAATCGATGGTTGCATGGCATGGCCGTCACAACATGCCAATGGCTTTGATTCTATTGGACGTCGATTTTTTTAAACCGTTTAATGATAATTACGGTCATATTGAAGGCGATCGTTGCTTGCAAGCGATTGCGAATCAACTCAAGGCTACTTTTTGTCGCTCTGGGGAATATGTAGGTCGATATGGTGGAGAAGAGTTTGTTGTGTTGCTAGGGTGTACCGACACTCAAACAGCAGAAAGAGAAGCCGAGCGTATACAAGAGGCTATGTATTTTCTCGATTACCCACATGATTATTCTAGTGTGTCAAATAGAGTGACAGTGTCACAGGGTGTTTTTGTTTTTCAACCGACAGGGAAAGAAGTGCAATCAGACTTGTATGCAACCGTTGATAAAGCACTATATACCTCGAAGTCTTTGGGAAGAAACACACATACTGTAGTTAATTCTTTTTAAAAACAAAATCTTATGAATGCTACTCTTTTTGTTGCGTTGTCACTTTTTGGTGGTTATTTTAAAGCTAACTCAAAGTAAGATAGGCAAACAGTGCGAACGGAATGTCGCAATCGGGCGTATACCTTATACCTTTGATTAGATAGATGACATCGGGATAGTGGCAACGATGAGTGCAGTTATTATGCTGATGGGGAAGTTCGGTTTTGTTTTAAACCCAGACAAGCTTGTTAACTTTCACGATTGGTTAGGGCCTAACGAAGCTTTATGCAGTTACGTCCCGCCTTTTTCGCTTTGTAAAGTGCTTCGTCCGCTGATTTAACAACGTCCAGAGGAGCTTGCCCATTCCGGCTATCAGCAACTCCGAAACTTGCGGTAACAAAAACCGACTTTCTTTTCGAACTGTTGCTACCACGACGTTTTTGTCCTTGTTTATGGTTCTCAGGGCGAGATTCTTCATCGCGTAATATCATCTCGTATTCTGCAATCGATTTGCGAGCTTCTTCCAAAAAGTTCTTACATTCGTCAGCGTATTTGCCTTTAAAAACGATGGTAAATTCTTCTCCGCCAAATCGATAAACTTTTGCGCCTGGGGTTTTAGTGAGGCGCGAAGCGACCATTTTTAGAACGTCATCACCAGTATCGTGACCGTAGGTGTCGTTAAACTTTTTAAAATGGTCAACATCAAGCATTGCGATTGTGAACTTCTTACCCATGTGTTTTAGATCGAGATCAAGTGCACGTCTGCTCGGAATCAGCGTTAGGCTATCGGTGAAAGCCAGTTGATGGCTAGCGGAAGCGGCATAAATAATGATAAGCAGCCCTGTTAGCGTAAACATGGTGCTTGATATGTACTGCACATCAAAGAAAATGAACGTCGCAGACGCCAATACCATGGCAGAGTAGGTCATCGCATGGATAATTTCATTCTTCTTTAAAACAAGGATTCCAAGAAAACAGACAATACCCACGCAATATAAAACAAGAATTAAAGGCAGTTTAGAGACGGTCGGTACAATAAATAAAATACCGCTTGTCCATTGTTCAAACCCTCCTTCAACGTAATATGCTAGCGTTAGATAAGACCAAAGAACGAACATTGCTAACATCAAGATATAAGTCAACATGGCTCTGGAGTCAAAACCTTCTTTACTAAACAAAAATACCGTAAGAAACGAGACAGGAAGTAACGTGGCTAAAATGGTTAGCTCAAGTAAAGCGGTACCACTTTGAAGCGGGACTTGTAGGCGGTGCTGTATCACGAAATAGGCTAGCAACATTGCCAAGCACACCATGGACTCTCTGCCTTGCTTAAATGAATAACAAAGGAGTAGCGCACAACATAATAGTATGTACGGCAAGTTTGCGGCAATGCCCCAGTTTGCCTGAGTCATCTGAATAATGCTGTCCATGCCCGAACTCACTATGCCCAGTAGCAAAAAAGGGAATGAGAATCTGAAGCCTGATGAAGTCATTGACGATGAGGACATCTATTACAAACTGCCTGAAAATAGTTGACTATATAATTGGTTAGGTAAATCGTTTTATCAATATGGATATTTATCCGTTATTGAATTTCGAACTTTGAGAACTAGCAAGAATACGTCTATTTGTTCCTTTTCCCAAGTATTTTGGAAGACATTACGGCAAAAAGAGAGAGATTGATTAAATTAAGAGCAATCAATAAGTTGTTATAAACAAGTCGTTGCTATACTCATTTCATAGGAAAAAGGAGATTTACAGATGCAGATAAGCTCAGATGTGCACAACTACATGGAAACCTTAGTAGGCCAGGTTCTCAGTTTGCCCGAATTTTTAGAACAGTATGACAACGAACAGTTAGCCGATATTGCTTGCCTTGCGCTTATCCAGCTCAAGCCTGTCTATATCCGTCATGATATTGATTTTTTGTCTTCACTTCCTGAACAAAAATTAAGCCAGTTTAAGCAAAGCGCGGATATAGCGGTGAAAAACGCCGCAGAAATGGTGAAAGAAGACAGGCGTAAGAACCGAGAGTATGATGTGCCTGTAATTTTTTCCCATACTAGTTATGATGATGACAAAGAGTTGGATTGGTATGAAAAACCGATCCTTAACGTTAATATTAAGTAAGAGTCGCTCAGTTGACTAGTGAGCTGACCCAAGGAGGAATCGTGGGATTTTTTTCGCGTTTGTTTGGTGGTAGTGAGAAAACGGTTGAAGCCAAAAATATCGAACCAGTTGAATATAAAGGTTTCCTTATTTACCCAGAGAGCCTTTCAGAGGGCGGACAATATCGCATCGCTGGTCGAATAGAAAAGCATGACAATGATGAAGTGAAAACACATCGGTTTATTCGCTCCGATTTGCTTGGCTCAGAGCAAGATGCCAATGACCTTATGTTGAAGAAATCTCAAATGTTTATTGATCAAATGGGCGATAAAATCTTCGACTAGCAATTTACTGCAATTTGATTCCAGTCATCTTAAAAAGAGCCATTAGTGTATATGCTAGTGGCTCTTTCTTTTTAACGCTTAAATCTCTGTTAAGTCAGTATTTAATCGTTACCTGGTTAGACCTCAGTCTAGTACGGTGTTGCGTTGTTATTTTTCGTGCACAGAGCGACAATCATTCATTACTTAGCGTTATATGTAATGAAATTTAGTATTTAAATTACAAAACACTTGAAGTAATGAGACGCGTTCGATACAAACAGAATAATAACAGGGCTGTTAGTCAAGGTGTTATTGTGCAAATGGGTGTCCCCAAACATCATCTTTCGTTTGCAATTGTCTTGCGTGGTAAACAGATAGAAATAAAAAAGAATTAGAGTAGAGCGACGCTCTGTTTTGGGACTAATTTATTGATATGTATACAAGGAGTATGCGTTTTGCAAATCGGTGTACCTAAAGAGATACTCGCGGGTGAATCGCGAGTGGCTGCATCGCCGAAGTCGGTTGAGCAGTTAATAAAATTGGGATTCGATGTCGCGATTGAATCCCAAGCGGGGGTGCTAGCGAGTTTCGATGATGCCGCTTATGAAGCAGCTGGTGCGAAAATCGTTTCTAGTGAAGAAGTTTGGGCATCTGGCCTTATTTTAAAAGTTAATGCGCCAATTGTGGATGATGAGCAAGGCATTGACGAAATTGCGTTACTGCAAGATGGAACAACACTGGTTAGCTTTATTTGGCCGGCTCAAAATGCTGAGTTGATGGAACAACTTTCAAGTAAGAACATTAACGTTCTTGCCATGGATTCCGTTCCTCGTATCTCACGTGCACAAGCCTTAGACGCGCTATCTTCGATGGCTAATATCGCTGGTTATCGTGCAGTGGTTGAGGCAGCTCATGAGTTTGGTCGTTTCTTTACAGGTCAAATTACGGCTGCCGGTAAAGTACCTCCAGCGAAAGTATTGGTTGCGGGTGCTGGCGTCGCTGGCTTGGCGGCTATCGGTGCTGCAGGTAGCTTAGGTGCTATTGTCCGTGCGTTTGACGTTCGCCCAGAAGTAAAAGAGCAAGTTGAATCGATGGGCGCTGAGTTCCTGACCGTTGACTTTCAAGAAGAGTCAGGCTCTGGGGATGGCTACGCAAAAGAAATGTCTGATGACTTCAACAAAAAAGCGGCAGAGTTATACGCAGAGCAAGCTAAAGATGTTGATATCATTATTACGACCGCGCTCATCCCTGGTAAACCTGCGCCGAAGTTGATCACCAAAGAAATGGTCGACAGCATGAAAGCGGGCAGCGTAATTGTCGACTTGGCAGCTGCTAATGGCGGTAACTGTGAATATACAGTGAAAGACCAAGTTATCATGACGGATAACGGCGTAAAAATTGTTGGTTACACTGACATGGTTGGTCGTTTGCCAACACAATCTTCTCAGCTTTACGCGACAAACCTTGTTAACCTTCTAAAACTGCTGTGTAAAGAGAAAGATGGCAACATCAATATTGATTTTGAAGATGTTGTTATCCGTGGCGTTACCGTGGTGAAAGAAGGTGAAGTTACTTGGCCAGCGCCACCAATTCAGGTTTCAGCTCAGCCGCAAGTGAAACAAGAACAGCCTGTGAAGCCAGAGCCTAAAGTAGAAGAACCTACGTCTCCAACGAAGAAAATTATTGGTGTGGCAGCGGCTGTTGGAGCCTTTGCATGGGTAGCATCGGTTGCTCCGGCAGCGTTTCTTTCTCACTTTACTGTATTTGTTCTAGCGTGTGTTGTCGGATACTACGTAGTATGGAATGTTACCCATGCACTTCATACTCCACTAATGTCAGTAACGAATGCTATCTCTGGCATTATTGTCGTTGGTGCATTACTGCAAATTGGACAAGGTAATGGCGTCGTTTCATTCCTATCTTTTATTGCCGTATTGATCGCGAGTATCAATATCTTCGGTGGTTTCACCGTCACCAAGCGTATGCTTGAAATGTTCCGCAAAGATAAATAGGAGTCACAATGTCTGCAGGATTAGTACAAGCAGCTTACATTGTTGCTGCATTATTTTTCATCATGAGTTTGGCGGGGCTTTCAAAGCAAGAGTCTGCTCGTAATGGTAACTACTACGGTATCGCTGGTATGACGATCGCGCTAATAGCGACGATCTTTAGCCCAGATGCGCAAGGTTTTGGTTGGATCATTATCGCGATGGCGATAGGTGGTGCGATCGGTATTTTCTATGCGAAGAAAGTAGAAATGACCGAGATGCCAGAACTGGTTGCGATTCTACACAGTTTTGTAGGTTTAGCTGCGGTTTTAGTTGGCTACAACAGCTACCTAGATGCGCCAGAAGCAGCAACACATGCTGAGCATGTTATCCACCTTGTAGAAGTATTCTTGGGTGTGTTCATCGGTGCCGTAACTTTCACCGGTTCAATTGTCGCATTTGGTAAGCTGCGTGGTGTGATTTCTTCGTCGCCACTTAATCTGCCTCATAAGCACAAAATGAACCTCGCAGCGGTTGTTATTTCTACGCTTCTTATGATCTACTTCGTAAAAGCAGATGGCAGCATGTTCGCTCTTATTGTGATGACTTTGATCGCGTTCGCATTCGGCTACCATTTAGTCGCTTCAATCGGTGGTGCAGATATGCCAGTTGTTGTCTCTATGTTGAACTCATACTCAGGTTGGGCAGCAGCGGCAGCAGGTTTCATGCTAGCAAATGATCTATTGATTGTAACAGGTGCTTTGGTAGGTTCATCAGGTGCGATTCTTTCTTACATCATGTGTAAAGCAATGAACCGTTCGTTTATCAGTGTTATTGCCGGTGGTTTTGGTCAAGAGATAGTGATTTCAGGTGACGAAGAGCAGGGCGAATATCGTGAAACAACGGCTGAAGAAGTTGCAGAGATGTTGAAGAACTCAAAATCAGTAATCATCACTCCAGGATATGGCATGGCAGTAGCTCAGGCACAATACCCTGTTCATGAAATTACTGATGTACTTCGTTCACAAGGTATTGAAGTTCGCTTTGGGATTCACCCAGTAGCGGGTCGTCTACCGGGGCATATGAATGTGTTACTCGCTGAAGCAAAAGTACCGTATGATATCGTTCTTGAAATGGATGAAATCAATGATGACTTTGCAGAAACCGATACCGTATTGGTTATCGGTGCTAACGATACGGTCAACCCAGCCGCACTGGAAGATCCGAACAGCCCAATCGCTGGTATGCCCGTATTGGAGGTATGGAACGCGAAAAACGTAGTGGTATTCAAGCGCTCAATGAATACTGGTTACGCAGGAGTACAGAACCCACTGTTCTTCAAAGAAAATACATCAATGCTATTTGGTGATGCGAAAGAAAGTGTTGAGTCTATTTTTAAAGCACTTTAACCATTCTTGATTTAAAACTATACAGGGTCAGCAATCGCTGGCCCTTTTTTGTTCCGTTTCAATGTTATAGTAATGCAAATCCTTCTGTTAGCAGATGTCAATTGCTTGTAGATTGATGTATAGTTTTGGCTAATGTAACAAGTGACGGTAACAGTTTGATTAAAAAGTTTTTGCTCGGTTTTGCAACTGTATTGCCGCTTTTTTCGGCACCTGCATTTTCCGATTCACTACCAGAAAGAATAGATACGTTTACAGAGCTATTTAACTATGAAGTAGCTCTTAAGTCGTACGATATTCGTATTCTGCAATCAAATTATCCTACCAAGTTACTTGCGCCAGATTCGCTTCTGCCGCAAACGTCTGACTATCCGTT
Source organism: Vibrio sp. YT-17 (assembly GCF_033337375.1). Classification (NCBI taxonomy): domain Bacteria; kingdom Pseudomonadati; phylum Pseudomonadota; class Gammaproteobacteria; order Vibrionales; family Vibrionaceae; genus Vibrio; species Vibrio sp. YT-17. The sequence continues at coordinate 40,054 of NZ_JAWOQP010000016.1, read as the reverse complement.
AAAAGATATCCAACAGCTTTACAGCTTGGCGAATACTTGTCGTGGCAAATTACCATTAAGTCCTTTAATTACTGAGCCTTTAGTATTTACAAGGGCGATTTGTAAAGGGACGCAGCTGACACCTCGTTGGTTCTCGCGTAGTGGTCTCATTCACCCTGGTGGTGGGACGTATGCGGCACGTTATGTGGATAAGTATCCAGAACTCAAACCCAAACTATCTCAGTACATGCATATAAAAGAGCGTGATAACGAGGAAGGGGATGAGTTGCTAGAAAGCTTGAAAAACATGGATGACGACGCCATTAATGCTTTGATTGCAGGCGCGAGCATGTTTATTGAAGGTAACGAACTTTGGTTAAGACGTGGTGACCGTTACTTTGTTTTCGAGAAAGATATCTGGCAAGAGAACGTAGCGAATGCGGGTCTGTCATACGCTCTAGCGTCTCAAAGCAAAAGTTGCTTTGTTAAACGAGGTAATATTTGTTGGGATGTAGAAGATCACTCGCAAGTTTTGCGGATCAGTATGATCATACTGGTAATCGCCAATATTCTTTTGGTGATTGGTTGGGCGGTGTACCGTTGGAATAGTAAGCGAGAAGAACTACGTAGTAGAATGCTCGTGTTGCAAATTTTAACGCATGAGCTCAGAACACCGATTGCATCTCTGTCACTAACGGTTGAGGGCTTTCGTCGAGAGTTCGAGCATTTGCCTGAAAGTGTGTATGACGAATTCCGCAGATTGTGTGAAGATACGCGCCGCCTGCGTCAATTGGCAGAAGCGAGTAAAGATTATTTGCAATCTGATAACCAAATGCTTGCAACAGACTGGGTACCATCCGTTGCAGATTGGTTAGAATTTAAGATCGAAGAAGAATTTGATAGTGCCGTGCTTTTTAACATCAATGAAGATGTGGCTGCTAAAGTTAATGTGTACTGGTTAGGAACTTGTATCGATAACTTGCTTCGTAATGCGCTTAAGTACGGTGTCGCACCGGTTGAATTGGATGTCTCAACTAGTGAAGAAAAAATAGTATTCCAAGTCCGAGATGCAGGAGGCCTAACGGCTAAAGATTGGGCAAATTTGAAGAAACCGTTCGTAAGTAAGAGCGGGTTAGGACTTGGATTAACAATCGTTGAATCTATGGTAGGCCGCATGGGCGGAAAAATGTCCTTAATGGGACCACCTACAACTTTTATATTGGAGATACCTTGTGAAACAGACACTGCTTCTCGTTGAGGACGATAAAAACTTGGCTGACGGCCTGTTAGTAAGCCTGGAACAAGCAGGATATGAGTGTTTACATGTGGAGCGTATTGCAGACGTAGAGCCACAATGGAAAAAAGCTGACTTGGTAATTCTCGATCGCCAACTCCCAGATGGTGACTCTGTACAATGTCTCCCAGAATGGAAACAGATTAAAGACGTACCAGTTATCTTGTTAACGGCACTTGTTACCGTAAAAGATAAAGTTGCAGGCCTTGATTCCGGCGCGAACGACTACTTAACAAAGCCTTTTGCTGAGGCGGAGCTTTTTGCGAGAATCCGTGCACAGCTACGAGCACCGGATTCAGCAGAACAAAGCAACGCTGATAAAGTGATTACAAAAGACTTAGAGATTGACCGCTCGACTCGTGAAGTGACTTATAAAGACGAGCTAATTACGCTTACTCGAACAGAGTTTGATTTGCTGCTATTTTTGGCGTCAAACTTAGGTCGCGTGTTTACTCGTGATGAGCTGCTTGACCACGTTTGGGGTTACAATCACTTCCCGACAACACGTACGGTTGATACACATGTACTACAGCTTCGTCAAAAACTGCCAGGACTGGAAATTGAAACACTTCGTGGTGTTGGCTACAAGATGAAAGCATAAGTCGTAATGAAAATACTACTCCCTGTAGTTGTCTCATTAGCGTTAGTGAAACCAGTCCATGCGATGGACTGGTTTCAAACTAACACGCCTTTAACACAGGCACATCAACACTTACTTGAAGATGATCTTGCGGGTATGTTCAACTCTCTTGTTGAACTCTGGCAAACGGAACCAAGTAAAGATTTGACTCCTCACCTTAATGATCTTCTTGGTCAGTCACTATCTAAAAACTGTGGCAAGGCTCTCACTGGTGTAACGCTGCCTGATTGGATAAGTGGTGTGAACGTTATTCGTCAGACTATTCAAAGCCCTGGGCGAGATACATTTAGATTGGTGATCAAGCTAAGAGCTACAACTGACATCGAAAATATTTCATTTAATCGATGGGTGGATGATTCTATATCCGCGGACAGTTCATTCAGCTATGAACAACAGCCGAACGGGACAGAACTTGCCAACGAGCGTAGTTACTCGAAACGCTATAACTTAACAGGCAAGCTTGAAGCTGGTTTATATCACTTAACCGTTGTTTCTACTGATAAACAAGAGTATCGAACTTGGGTAATACTTGGAGATTCAAACTCTTCTCAATATGTTCGTTGGACATCTAAAGAGAATTGGAAAGTAGAAAAGAGCGCACTTCGTAATCCCCATTGTCCATTACCGCAACTTGAAGTTGGTTTGTATGACTACATTGATGGCCAGTACGAGCAAATGTGGAAAAAGACTTATGAGTCTAACTATCCAAATTCATTGGAGCTAGCGGGTGTCCCAAACGATAGATACGTATTGGCGGTAAGTATCAATAGTCGCCGTTGGCAGGGCGATATAATTGTTGAGCAGGCTCAAACTATTAGCCGAACCTATGATCTTTCCCAGGAAGAATAGTTAAAGAAATACTACTTGTGCCGATAAAGGTTCAGGACGAACTAAAATCACAAGTGTAGTATGAAAAACAAATATAAAATTCTTGCCACTTCTGTTGCTACTATTCTTTTCGCTAATGCTGCCTCTGCTGCTACTTATGCGATAGAGGCTCGTAGTGATGCAATGGGTGGCGTTGGTACCGTATCAGCAACTTATCTAACTGCGCCTTTTTTCAACCCCGCTCTTACTGCGATTTATCGTCGAAATGACGATGCAGGCATGATCGTGCCAAGTTTTGGTGGCAGCTACGATGATCAATATGATCTAGTTGATGAGATCGAACGCATCAGCAAATTAACAGACGTCGATGAAATCAAAAAATCGATGGATGCTATCGATGGGAAAAAGACAGACTTTGATCTTGGTGGTGTCGTTGCCATTGGTATCCCCAACAAATTCTTATCTGCAACTGCATACGGTAAGCTATACACTGAATCATTCGTACAACCAAATGTTGATACCTTAGGTACTAATCCATTAGATGATAGCTATGTACAAGGTGTTTCTATTGGCGTGGCTGAAGCTGGTATTTCACTTGCTAAATACACTAATTTCATGAACCAACACCTTTCTTTTGGTGTTACTCCTAAACTTCAGCGTATATACACGTACTCATACGCCACGAGTTTTCAGAATTTTGATACTAAAGACTTACGTGAAAATGAGACCGCGGAAACGATGTTTAACTTAGACGCAGGCGCACTTTGGTTCTTTGGCCCATATCGTCTCGGTATTTCAGCAAAAAATTTGATTGGAAGAGACGTTAAAACAAAATCATTCCAGTATGGCAGTGATACGATAAAATCATACGAATATAGCATGCGTCCTGTATACACTGTTGGGGCTGGGATTGTTGCCGATTACTTTACGATGAGTGTTGACTACGATCTCAACGAAGAAAAACGTTTTTCATCCTTTGATGATAATACGCAAATGATTCGAGCTGGTATTGAATTTGATATTTTGCGTCAAATGGCATTACGAGCAGGGTATATGAAGAACTTAGCTCGAAGTAATGACGAAGGAACCATGACTGCTGGTATCGGGTTGTCTCCACTTAAGTTGTTCGAATTGGATATCGCAGCTCAGTACACAAACGAGAACGCTATGGGGGCATCCATTAATTTCCTTGCTACCTATTAATTGAATCGTTATAGTCAGCTCCTCAAAATGAGGAGCTTTTTATGTTTGACGATTTACCCCCTCTATCTCACCAAGAGCAACAACAAGCTGTAGAGAGAATTCAAGAATTGATGGCGAAGGGCACAAGTACTGCAGAAGCTATCAAAATTGTTGCAGAACGGATTCGATCTGAGTACGCAGAAAAACAACAGCAACAAAACTAATCAATTCATGGACAGGGCATACGCCCTGTTTTTTTGCCTTTCTATTTTCTATTCCTTTACATTCCCAAACACCACCCTGGTTACGCTGTAACTACAATTTACTATACCTATATGATTTTAATCTTGTTCAATTACCTTTAAGACTAAATAGTGAGTTGGTAAAATTTTACCTCATTATGTTAACCTTGGTTTGCATAGTGCAGGTAATTAGACATTTTTTAAAGAACTTATAAATTAAACTCTATTATATCAATTGTTTACCTCGGTCTTTTAATCTGCCAACCATATTGGTCGCGATTGATCTTGTAATTTAATTACAAAGCCCAAGAGAGCTTCGTTCTCAGACAGAAGATTATGCTAAAAAAAAAGAGACACCGTAACTTATAACGATAATTAAACTAGAGTTATTAAATAAGCGATATAAGAACAGTAAGCACTCGCAGACATATGTAATAGATGAATCGAAATTCATCTTATTGAGCTGCTTTTTTAGCCGAAATACGTCTCCTGGATTTGAGCGGAGCGTTACATATTGAATATGCTTAATCTAAAGTAGTTTTACTAAACTAGGCGACGTTGAAGTGGGTAATATGAATCCTCAAGAGTAGTAGAAATCAAGAGCAGTAACGCGCATTACAACGTAACGTTTCCTGGCATCCTTCCTGTTAAATAGTCCGATAATTAGAGAAGAAATTGGAAAAACATCGTTTATCTTTGGATGAGAGGAAGCAACAAGGTTGCAATGAAAACTATTTGCCTGTTTTAAACTAAACTCCTTTAACTATCATGTAGCAGTAGTTTTGATGTTGTGTTCGCTCTATGTGGACTAGACTTAATATGAGAACAAAAACTAACCTAGGGAGGAATGATGGGTTATAAGCACGTTTTGGTTGCTGTCGACTTATCTCAATCTAGCCAAGCCGTTATCGAAAAAGCAATAATGCAAGCAGATAACTCAAGCAGCAAACTCTCATTTGTTTACGTAGATGTTGATCGGATAGTCATGGAAGCGAAGGAAGAGCAAGAATTGGAAAGAAGGCTGCAAGAGCTCGCTGATAAATGCTTATACCCAGTAAACGAGACTATGGTAGTAATCGGCGATCTTCATATAAAACTATCGGGAATCGTCAAAAAAGAGGGGATAGATTTAGTTGTCTGTGGCCATCATCACAACTTATTGAGTCGCTTTTTTTCATCGATACCAAAGGTTGTGAACGAGGTTGAAGCTGATTTATTAATCGTCTATTTAGATGAGTGATCGACAACTCTTGTTCGCACTCATCATTTTTTTGTCACTAAAAAGCCGAACATAAACGTTCGGCTTGGTATATCGGTGAGAATAAAAGTTTTTAGCCAGGAATGATTGATGCCTCATGAGATAAAACAGATGCAGACTCCGCGTTTGACTGCAGATCAAAATGTACGTTAACTTGCACGCCTTCTCGCTCAAAAGTGACATCATCAAAATCGGTCATAGCGATTTTGAATCCATTTCTAGCAAAAAAGCCAGTCACCATAGTTCGCTGCTTAATTTCTAATGCAGACGCGAGTAGCTTATCCATGGCATTCTCCTTGGTTATTGTGGGGATATGGGTAGAAGATACACATAGATTGGTATGAAATCAATTTTATATAAAGTTGCTTTTGATGAAAATTTTAATGTAAGTCAATCTATCGTTTACCCCACGTGATTTATTCCACGCAAAACCTTGATAACAAGACGGCAGAGCACCTCACATTGTGATAGCAAGCATAAAGATGGGGGTGTTAATAAATACCGCCGAAACAATATGTTACAAAGATTAGCGTTAGGCCTAGTTGAGTAGACAACGCAAAATTCTAAATCTGAACAACCGCCCTAAAATGACTCACTCTTCAATACTTGTGATAACTCAGACCTAATAAAAGTAGATATCTCAGCTAGCTTTCTTGGCAAAGGGTTTTGATAAGGGTAGGCAATATACATGGAACGTTCTATATCAAAAGTTTGCGATATTCGGATGTTTTTGTCTATATAGTTACTTTTAATAAGATAGTTTGGAATGACACCAACCCCAACTCCCTCAGAAACAAAGTTTATTAAAATAGAGGTGTTATCAACTTCGATAACATCAGTATATTGATTTTTAATTGATTCCTTATTCGAATGATGTTTGTAGATTAATAGTGTTTTGTTGTTGGCATTACTTACCCTAGATATCAAAACATCACTATAATCACCAATTTTATGTGCAATAAGAGTGTCATCAATAACATTATTAAGCCTAATCGCTAAATCTACATTGCTTTCTAATAAATTTTCTACATTGTTACTTGACGATATTTCAAAATCAACTTTTGGATATCGTTCTTGTAAGTCTTTAAGAACAGAACCAAAAATAGAAGAGGCTATAGAGTTGGGCATTGTGATTTTAAACTTTCCATCAATGCATTCACTCAACGAGCTAGCTCTGTAATTTAACTCGTGCAAACTCTCTAACGTCTTGATAGCAAGCTCTCTAATGCTTTCGCCATGATCAGTTAAAACGAGTTTCCTTGTTGTCCTGTGGACGAGTGTTACACCAAGTTGTTTTTCTAATGCTGCTAGCTGCCTGCTGACTTGAGCTTTCGACTTTCCAAGTTCTTTTGATGCCTCTGTAAGAGAGAGGTGTTTACAAATGGCTGCAAAGCAGATCAACTCATTGTTCATCAATTCCATGATTGTTACCTTTTTGCAACTCTGAGTCACGTTGTCTTTTAACTGGTGGGAAAGTATAACTTGCTTCATCGGAGGGGGACAATGATATTTAAAAGCCGCCATGAAATAAAGGCAGACTACTATCTTAATAAAATCATATTGGATATTAAGTTAAACCGATATCCTAAAGAAATTAACTCAATCGGATTAAATATAGAAAATAAAGATTTAAAAATAAAGAATTTGTCTCGTGAAATTACTAAGTTGGATTCGGTTGATTTAATTGTTGATTGTGCATCATTGATAATGACTCATTACATATCGAAAAAAAGTAATAATAAAAGTTGAAATTGATTTTTTAAATTATAAAGTTAAACGTGTAAGGATATTAAAATATGAAGACTGCAATACAAAATTCGAAAAGATCTGTTTATCAGAAAGATACATTGTATAGAATAATAAATAATATTAGTACTTTGTATACCAAATCACTAGTAAAATTATTTGGTGAAGAGTTGAGAATCCATCATTGCAAACATAAGATTAATGTAAGAACCACTAACGAGTTGAGTGAACATATGAAGAAAGATCTAGGTATAGATTGAAAAGTAGAGAGTTTACATCTGTTAGATTCCTTGTTCCTATAAAGATAATCTAGTACTTACACGTTAGGGTTAAGCAAACGCGTATCCATGTTGACTCATATTGAATGAGCAAGATGCAAAACCAACGTGCATGGTGTCGGACGTAACCAAAGATACAGTTCAAGTGGTCGCTGTGGTGGAATCGAAGTTCATGGCCCATACAAGACAGCTGATGAAGCTTGCAAGGAAGCAAAAGCCAAATACGGTGTAACTAAACTGACTTCACCAATGCTAATCTTCTAACCCTTAAGTTCGCATTATATGTGTTATGTTAAATTGTATGTCGTCGTACGCTAAATGCTGTCTGAGTATGCTCCTATTCCCCTGCAGATTTTAAATTTAAGGGCCTTACTGTGAGCATTAAACATAATCGTTATTTACCATAAAATAGCTAATATCGATCTATCAATCTACGATTGCTTGCCCTTCAATTAGCAACTTATAAAAAATGGCGTCTATTTCTTTAGACGCCATTTTTGTTTACTGGAAATATTAAATTAGCCACCGGCTAATTTGACTGTCATGCCTTTCTTTTCAAGATGTGCCTTGATCTTGTCTCTAGCATCACCTTGAATCTCGATATTGCCATCTTTTACAGAGCCACCACAGCCACAGACTTTTTTGAGCTCTGCCGCTAATAACTTTAAAGGTGCATCATCCAAGTCTAAACCTGTAACAATGCATACGCCTTTACCTTTACGGCCTTTCGTTTGGCGCTGAATCCGAACAACACCATCGCCTTTAGGGCGAGATACTTTTTCTTCTTCCGGTTTAATTCGACCGGTTTCTGTTGAATATACCAGAGTCATTCTATTGTTTCTTTTGTTGTTGAGCTTGCATCGCTTTTTGCTTTGCAACCAAATAAGCTTCGATATGGCGTTGAATAGCGGCTTTACTGCCCTTAATCAGTTTACCATTAAACATACAGTACCAAGAGTTAGGTTGGCCTGTATCGTTTTGAATAGTATAGCCGTTAAAGACCTCTGATTTTGCAACACCAGTTTGCTGCACTCTTTGTCCGAGTGAAGCAAACTCTTTGGGATCAATAATCGATGCGGTGTCACACCACCAATCAATGCTTTTCTTTACCGCCGTCAAACTGCCCTGTAAAACGTGGTTCTTGATTTTAACCTTCCAAACACTGCCATCTGATCCGACTGACTGCAGGTTAAAACCTCTATAATTTGAAATCGCCATACCACTGAGTCATCTGTTTAATGCGTTGATATAATCATAATTGCTACTGAGCAATATTCAAATACGGCTTGAATAATCCTTGCTCTAGAAAACAACTTGTATCATAAAACGCGTCTCGATAACGTTAATCACTTTGCACTGTTTATACAATCTTCCAAGAACTCATGAAATTTGTGCCCGTTGTTTTGAAGCATTTTAGGGAACATTGAGATCGGAGTCATTCCTGGAAATGTGTTTACTTCGTTTAAGTAAATCTCATCATCTTCCGTTAGGAAAAAGTCGATACGAGATAAATGACGAAGATTCATTTGTTTAAATACCGTCTCTGACGCGTGTTGGATGGAATCTAATTGTACTTGAGTTAGATTCTTCGCCTCAACTTCTGTGAGCGAGTGACTTGAACTGCTGTACTTTTCATCGTACGAGTAAAAAGCACCATCAGGCGCGATGACCTCGCCTGGCTTAGTGATATGTAGTTGGCCATTCATCTCATATGCAGCAACTTCAAGTTCTCGAGGTTTTACTGCTTTCTCAACCAACACTTGGTCAGAAAACCCAAAAGCATCATTTACTGCATTAGAAAGCTTGTCTTTTTCTGTGACACTGTAACAGCCAACGGAAGAGCCTTGGCGAGCGGCTTTAACAAAAACTTTTCCCCACTTTTCAAAGGCTTTATGAGCTTGAACGTGAGCTTCTTCATCGTTTCGCGTTAAGAATAAGTATGGCGTATTGGGTATGCCGATAGCGTCGTACCAAAGCTTAGATGTGATTTTATTGAAACTATTGCTACTCGCTTCTGGCCCGCAGCCAAGATAAGGAATACCTGCGATTTCAAACAGAGATTGAATGTCGCCTGTTTCGCCAGGAAAACCATGTATACAAGGCACGATGAAATCAATGGTTTGATTAGATTCACTTGAGCACAACTGCTTGGTATTGAGATCCAGGTAAACCAACTCACCTTGGTTGGTCATCCAACCTTCGTTTTTTATTTCTACGCGTGTAACGTGAACGTCTTCAATAAGATTTAGTTGTTGTTCGACAAAGTTTGCAGACAATAATGAAATCTCGTGCTCAGAAGAGCCACCGCCGCATAGTAAAAGAATATTTTTAATCATGAATCCATCTTTCCGTGACCTACAAAAGATACTATTTATTATGATAAACCTTTGAAGTGTGACGTACAGTAATTTTAATGTGAGGAATGTTGTTCGAATAGGATTTGAGCAAATAAATAAGGGAGCTATTCGCTCCCTTATTTTATGTGTTAATTTAATTTGTTAAGCGTTGGGTAAGCTGAGTTTTTGATTGCATCAATGCTTTTAACAAATGGCCTTAACTGCTGAAATTGAGCTGGCAAAGTCGAAATCGCTTGCTTGGCTTCTGCGCTTGTTGCGTAGTCTCCGTATAAAACTGAGAACCACTTAGTACCGTTTACAACTTTGTAGTTTTCCCAAATTGGCTGACCGTTCTGTGGCAGCTTATTTGCAAACTGATCGACTTTAGCTTGGCTACCCACAGCTGCGACTTGAATGGTATAGCCGAATCGTTGAATGCCAGCTTGCTTTTTACTTGGTGGTACGATCTTAACTGGCTTCGCCTGCTCTTTTGGCGTTAGCTTGACTACTTTCTTTTCTTCAGGCTTTGCCGTCATTTTCACAACAGTTGGTTGTACGTCTTTTTCTACTACAGCGTTTTCAGACGCCATAATTGGTTTAGAGATACGATCTGATTTGTAGTCCTCTCGGTAACTTTCTGAGGTCACATCCGTGATGTAAGTTTCAGATGCACAAGCAGAAAGCAGAACTGACAAGCCGATGATTGCGATTTTTTTCATGAAGTAACAAATGCTCTGGATAAATATTACGATAAATCATGCCGATAGCAGGGCCGTTTATCAAGCATCAAATACAATAATCTGTGATTTTGATGTGATGAATAACACAAACTCCATAAGCATCGTACACATTTTCTGCAATGTCTGGTCTGAAGATGTTTTATCAGTAAATTATTCGTTTATGATTGATATGAAACCGAGAAGCCAACGTGACTTACAAACGGCTAGGAGTCAGCATGAATAAACTAAATAAACTCTTTAAACCCAACTCTGTGGCCGTTATTGGGGCATCTCAAAAAGCATTGCGAGCAGGACATGTTGTGATGCGCAACCTTCTACAAAGTGGATTTGGTGGCGCGATTATGCCAGTAACGCCGCGATATAAAGCCGTATCTGGCGTGATCGCTTACCCTGATGTAGCTTCCCTGCCCTATACGCCAGATATTGCAATTTTGTGTACGAACGTTTCACGTAACGAGCAATTGCTTAAAGAGCTAGATGAGAGAGGCACACCGTTTGCGATTGTTATCTCTGATGACCCTAAGCCTTTAGATATCTCATCATTGAACATTCGAGTTTTAGGCCCAAACAGCTTAGGTATCATTCTTCCTTGGCACAATTTTAACTGCACGTTTTCCCCTGTCGCAGCTAAACCCGGAAAAATTGCTTTCATCTCACAATCCGCGGCGGTTTGTACCACGGTTTTAGACTGGGCAAATGATAAGAACATTGGTTTTTCTTCGTTCATTTCAATTGGGCGTGGACAGGATATCGATTTTGCAGATTTGCTCGACTATTTGAGTATGGATGGAAACACAGAAGCTATTCTGCTTTATGTTGATAATATCCAAGACGCTCGCCGATTTATGTCTGCTGCGCGAGCCGCTTCACGTAACCGACGTATATTGGTGCTAAAAGCGGGCCGCTCTAAAGAGATGAATACTTTTAAGCAGCAAGACGGAGATACACTTGACGTAATTTACGATTCTGCTATTCGCAGAACTGGTATGTTACGAGTCAGCAATACGCATGAGCTTTTTGCCGCGGTTGAAACACTCACGCATTCTGTGCCACTTCGTGGAGAGCGTTTAGCGATCATCACCAATGGCGGCGGCCCTGCTGTTATGTCCGTTGATACTTTGATTGAACGTGGTGGCCAACTCGCAACGCTTGATGACGCTTCCATTGAGCAATTACAAGCAGTACTTCCATCCAACTGGCGTGCTCGAAATCCAATTGATCTGTCTGGTGACGCAACCCAAAAACGCTATATTGATACCATTAACGCACTGATGAATAACGACTGTGCAGATGCGATATTGATTATGCATAGTCCTTCTGCTGTTTCTGATCCTCTTGAAACTGCTCAAGCCGTTATTAATGCAATCAAATCTCACCCTCGGCATAAGCATTTTAATATCTTGACCAACTGGTCAGGAGAACAAACGTCGAGAGAAGCGCGACTGGCCTTTACTCAAGCAGGCATTCCAACCTATAGAACACCTGAAAGTGCGGTTGTAGCATACATGCACTTGGTCGAATACAGACGAAACCAGAAACAACTAATGGAAACGCCAACGACGGCAGAGCCATTACATTCAGGAAGTGTGAGTTCAGCAAAAGAATGGGTAAACGAACGACTACTGGATAAAAACACAGTCTCCTTAGATACGCATCAAACTAGCCCATTATTTAAGCTGTTCGGGTTTAACGTTTTGCCGACGTGGATTGCATCTGACGACATTGAAGCCGTTCATATGGCAGAAAATATTGGATATCCTGTTGCGGTTAAATTGCGTTCTCCAGACATTCCTCATAAATCTGATGTTCACGGTGTCGCTCTAAATTTAAGAAACAGTCGAGAAGTTTCCAACGCAGCGCTATCCATTTTAGATACCGTAAAGCTCAGCTACCCTTCCGCCAATGTACATGGGCTGTTGGTACAAGGGATGGCAAAGCTCGGCAGCGCTGAAGAGCTACGGATTAGTATTGCAGTAGATAAAGTCTTTGGACCAGTGATCTTGCTTGGTCAAGGCGGCTCTGAGTGGAATATCGCCCAAGATGCCGTCGCTGCACTTCCTCCTTTGAACATGACGCTTGCGCGCTACCTTGTCGTTGTTGCCCTAAAGTCTGGAAAGATTCGCCTGCAGAAACACAAAGATGCGCTCGATATTACTGAGTTGTCGAAGTTCTTGGTTCGTATCTCCCAAATGGCAGTTGAGTTACCAGAAATACAAAAACTGGATATCCATCCAGTGCTAGTGTCCGGAAGCGATTTAACTATCCTTGATGCAGATGTCACACTGTGTAAGTACGAAGGAGACGCCCAAAAACGGCTAGCGATTCGCCCTTTCCCGGCAGAGTTTGTCGAAACGGTGACGCTTCGAGATGGCCAACCTATCCTGCTTCGCCCTATCTTGCCTGAGGATGAGCCGCTGCATGCTCAATTCATTAATAGCGTATCGAAAGAAGATCTCTATAAGCGTTTCTTTTCTGAAGTTGGAGAGTTCAACCATGAGGCTTTGGCAAACTTTACTCAAATAGACTACGACCGCGAAATGGCGTTTGTTGCGGTAGCGTTTAATACTGACGGACCGTCTATCATAGGGGTAGCCCGCGCATTGATTACACCAGACAATAGTGACGCTGAGTTTGCTATTTTGGTTCGTTCAGATTTGAAAGGAAAAGGTTTAGGCAAAGTGCTGATGCAGAAAATAATCAGCTATTGCAAAATTAAAGGCACAAAGCAAATGTCTGGAATGACCATGCCAACAAACAGAGGAATGTTGATGTTGGCTCAGAACTTGGGGTTTGAGATCGATGTCCAGTTTGCAGACGGTACGGCAGATATGGTGCTCCCTTTAAATTGAAAAGCGCAGCATTAGCGATGACTTTTACTTCTTACATTCGATAATCAATGGGAATCTAAGAAGTAAAAGTTACGTTGTTACTTTAGTTTCCAATTCTTTTTTAAGTACTGAATACACCAGGATTTTGCCTCACCCATAGTGTTCCGGCGCCATGCCAAAATAATATCCATCGGCTGTTCTTCAGTGCCTTCGATTCGTTTCAATACACCACTATCAATAAGAGGTTGTGCAATTTGGCTTGGTAATGTACCAATGCCTAAACCTGCAGTTAGCGCTTCTACTTTTGCCGTAAAGTTGGTGACGGTCAAGCGAGGCTGTTTTTGAATGATATTAATTGAGAGCGCTGGTTGCTCACGTGCGGTATCTGCAATAGCAATAATCCGATACTTTTCTCGCGCTGCTTCATCAAACTTACCACTACGCTTGTGAACATAGTGATCAGCGGAAGCTACCCAATACATACTCATTTTACCAATTTTTTCTGACTTAACTTCTTGAGGAAGCGTATCCAGTGATGGGCAAATCAGTAAATCAGCTCTCCCCGTATTCAACGACTCCCAGCTACCAGCCAGAATCTCCTCTTGCAGCCTGACTCGAGTTGAGCTGACCTCGGCCAGCGCATCAACCATCGGGAAAAAGTTGGATATAGGAATAATGCCATCGAAGGCAATGGTAATATCCAGTTCCCAGCCATTCGCCAATAACGTTGCATCGTTCACTAACTTTTCACTGGCTTGTAAAATGGCTCTTCCTCTTTCAAGAATAAGCTTACCTGCTTCAGTAAAATGGGCTTTGTGACCAGAGCGATCGAAGATAATAATGTCTAAGTCTTGCTCGAGTTTCTGGATTTGATAGCTCAGCGATGACGGGGCTCTGTCTAACTCATTCGCAGCAGCAGCAAAACTCCCTCTTCGATCAATAGCATCTAGAATATGGAGTGCTTCTAACGTAATTGGACTCTGCACATGGCCTCTCTTAATGTGACATTCATCACATTCGTTGTATTTGGATGAACTTATCAAGAACTAACGACAAATAATATAACATATTGATAACTAAAGACTAGGAATGCTCATAGCCTAAGAAGAAGATTCAATACAAATCAATAAATGACAATGGTAATGATAGTAATTACCATTTAGATCCATTAATATCCGCGTGTTGTTACCTATTATGGATCTAAGGTATTGAAGCCAATGTATAAAAAATCAATTTTGTCAGCCTCCATTTTAGTTGCCCTTTCCCATACTGCTTATGCGGAAGAAGCTTCTAAGTTTGAAGAAGTCGTTGTGTCGGCCACCCGTACCAACCAAACCATAAACACTGTTGCTGCTTCTGTTGCTGTTGTATCAGAGAAAGACATCGAAGAAAACATGGTAAAGGACTTGAATGATCTATTCGAGTATACGCCAGGGGTTACTGTTAATGGCACTCAACGCCAAGGCGTCCAAAGTATTAACATTCGCGGGATGGAAGGTAAACGAGTTAAAATCTTAGTAGACGGTGCATCTCAACCAGGTGTATTCAGCGGTGGACCATATTCGTTTATCAATTCTAGTGCCGTTACTGTCGACCCCGATATGCTAAAGAGTGTCGAAATTGTTAAAGGAGCAGCTTCTAGCCTACATGGTAGTGATGCAATTGGCGGTGTTGTCGCATTCGAAACAAAAGATCCGAAGGATTTCCTCAAAGATGGTAAAGACTTTGGTGGTCAAGCTAAACTCTCTTATTCATCGGAAGATAACTCTTTTAGTGAGCATGTAGCTTTAGCAAAGCGTTTCGGTAATACAGAAGCACTTATAGCCTTTACACGCCGTGATGGTGCAGAGCTACAAAATTTCTCTAAGGCGCCTTACGATAACTATTCTGTGGACAACCAAGATTATTACAAAAACGATCTATTGGTAAAACTTCAATCTCAATTGAATGACGCTCATCGCTTGGAGTTCTTGGGAGAAGTTATTTACAACGAGACTGACTCAGAGATCGCACATAAAAGTTACAAAAACTTCAACGCTGAAGACACAACCAAGCAAAATCGCATTGGGCTCAAGCACATTTGGTTTGCAGATGCAGCTATCTCGGATACGATCACGTCCAAGCTTACATGGATTGGTAAAGAAGAAAACGGCGTGTCTAATCGCTTTATCGAAGCCAGCCCAGGTTACCCACCTTACGTACCGCCTAGTGGTGACAACCAACAGAAAAAAGATTACGAATATACTGAAGACAAATTTGAATTCGAAACTCAGTTAGATAAAGAGATTCAAAATCACTATATTGTTTACGGAATATCGTACAAACATAGTGACATCAGTAATACCAATCGCGAGTTTAATTCCGATCCTGGCACGCCAGATACTGTTTACGTTTACACACCGGATGCAAAAGAAGAAAGCTTTGGTTTATTCTTGCAAGATGAAATTTCGCTTCTTAATGACAAGCTAATTCTGACTCCAGGTGTGCGTTACGATTACTTCTCTACTAATCCTTCAAATACTTCTGAAGAGTCATTCGAGAAGTTTAGCGACTCTGCATTAACTGGTCGTTTAGGAGCAACTTACTCTGTATCGCAACCTGGCACGATCTTCGCGCAAGTGAGCCAAGGGTTCCGAGCGCCATCGTTCGACGAGCTTTACTACACCTACGATAATCCGGCTCATGGCTATACCAACCGCCCTAACCCAAATTTGGGATCTGAAAAGAGTTTGTCTTATGAACTTGGTTACCGTCATAACACTGCAGCGTCTGCAACTGAAGTAGCGTTCTACTACAGTGATTACAGTGACTTTATTGAGCAAACGTCATCAAACAATGGTGGTTTAACTGAATTCACAAATATCAATATTAGTGAAGCAAACATTAAAGGGGTTGAGCTCTCTAACCGTCTTGATTGGCATGCCATTGCTGGTCTTCCATCAGGCGTGACAACTCGCTTTGTTGCAGCATACACAGAAGGTGAAGATGGTGATGGTAATCCTTTGAACAGTGTAAACCCATGGAATGCCGTAGCTGCTGTAAATTACGATTCACCAAATGCACTTTGGGGGACAAGCCTAAAAGTAAACTACACGGCTAAGAAATCGAACAGTGATATCAACTCTGATGGTGATAAAGGCGGAATCAAAGACCAAGTTGCTTTGCCGTCTGCGACAGTCGTTGACTTAACGGCGTACTACAAACCAATGAAAGATATAACCATTCGTGCTGGTGTTATGAATCTAACGAATGAAGAATACCATCTTTGGAACGATGTTCGCGGTAAGACTGAGTTAAGTCGAGACAAAACGCAAGCTGAGCGTAATTACAACATTAGTGTTAAATACGAGTTCTAAACCTTAAAAACACAAAAGCCAGCGTAATGCTGGCTTTTTTATGGCTTTCATTTCAAAAATGTAAAGAAAAGTATGAAAAATGAAAGTTTACTGTTTTGCCATCTCTTTTTTCACCATTACTGCTGCTGCAATGATGAAAGTGATGATCAGACCGAGTTCCATGAACTACCCCAATAGCTACGAGAAAATTTATAACCCAAATTAAGAGTCGGGCATAGTCTAACAGCTCTATATATACTTGCTACCTTTTAACCAGTAATTTACGATTTTTTCCGATTTGGATCAAAAAAGACGCAATTATGCGCCTTTTTGTTACTATTATGTAAATTAAAGATTAGGCATCTGGATAACCTTGAGGGTTAGTAGACTGCCAGCGCCATGTATCGCCAGTCATTTCTTCTAGAGTACGAGTTGCTTTCCAACCTAACTCATTCATCGCTTTTGATGGATCCGCCCAACACTCTGCAATATCACCTGGACGACGCTCAACAAGTTGGTATGGGACATCTTTACCACTTGCGGCTTCAAATGCTTTCACCATGTCCAGTACACTGTAGCCGTTACCAGTACCGAGGTTATAGATATGAAGGCCAGCTTTGCTACCTACTTTTTCTAATGCAGCAACGTGACCATCGGATAAGTCCATTACATGAATATAATCACGTACGCCTGTGCCATCTTTGGTCGGATAATCACTACCAAACACAGAAAGGAACTCTCTGCGCCCTACCGCAACTTGAGAAACAAACGGCATTAAGTTGTTGGGAATACCTTGAGGATCTTCACCTAGCTCGCCTGTTGGATGTGAACCTACCGGGTTAAAGTAACGAAGAAGTGTAATGCTCCAGTCAGGGTTCGCATTTTGGAAGTCGGTTAAACACTCTTCTACCATTAATTTGCTGCGCCCATATGGGTTAGTTGCGCTAGTTGGAAAGTCCTCAGTGATGGGTACAGATGCAGGATCACCGTATACAGTCGCTGATGAACTAAATACCAACGATTTAACTCCGGCTTCACGCATTGCATCAACCAATACTAACGTGCCATTAACGTTGTTGTCGTAATACTCTAGAGGTTTTGCTACAGACTCACCGACGGCCTTTAAACCTGCAAAATGGATAACAGCTTCAATATTGTGCGACTTTAGTGCTTCTACCATCGCCAATTTGTCTCTGATATCGGCTTGAATGAAGGTTGGCTTTACACCACATACCTTTTCAATTCGATCTAATACCGTAGATTTACTGTTGTACAGGTTGTCTAGAATTACTGGCGTCATGCCAGCTTCGATCATTTGAATACACGTATGACTACCGATATAACCCATACCACCCGTAACGAGTACTTTCATTTTATTATTCCTTCTGACGCGAATCGGGTTAGTTTAAAGCTTTGACGTTACGATTTAAACTGTCTCTTGTAATTCGCATCCCATTAATATTGCTTGGCCTTTCCCGGCTTTCTTTGCTTGATACATTGCCGTATCCGCACTTTTTAAAACTCGAGTAGCATCGCGCTCATTTACGCCGACTAATTTTACGCCGATACTAACGCCAACTTTGAGTAAGTGACCTTTGTACTCAATTGGAGCACATATGCTCTCGAGCAACTGTTCTGCTATTCGGGTGACCACTTTTTGATTGGCGGGATTAACCAACATGACAAATTCATCACCAGAAAGTCTTGCGATTAAATCACTATGTCTCGTCGCAGATGTTAGACGCTCGGAAACTTTTTTCAAAACTTCATCACCTGCATCATGACCGTAGGTATCGTTAACTTCTTTAAATCCATCCAGATCGAGGTACAAAACTGCAAATTCGTCACGCAAGTATCCAGAGCGTTGTACTAGTTGTTCCAACTCTAAATGGAACTTAGATCGATTGGCTAACCCCGTTAAAGCATCGTGATGAGCTAAATGCTCCAATCGTTCCATCTCTTTTGCGCCGGAAAGGTCGGTAAGAACAATAACCAGATCATAGAAACCATAGTCTTCACACTTAACGATACGATTGACTCGAGCAAACATCGGTACAAACTGACCAATATGGTTCTTCTCGATAACTTCACCTTGCCAAACGCCATAATTTTCTATCGACTCGATGATACTAGGCATCATTTCCTGTAACTTGCGCCACTTTAGCGTTTGGATGAATGACTTCCCAATAAGCTGATCCACCTCTAAGCCGACTAATTTAGTGACGGCAGGGTTTGCCATCGTAATGACACCGCGATGATTAAGAACAATGAGACCATCTTGGCTGCTTTCAAAAACGCGTCCCGCAACACGTTGCCGGTTTATGGCTTCTTCAATTTCGGTGATATCTTGAATCGAAAACAGTAAGTATTCATGTGTCGAGAGGCGACGACTGGTTAGGCTCAACTGCTGTTCGTTATCTGCATTTTTGAGGTGAATATCATCGCACTCTAGGCCTCGACTCAGGATCTGACTCAGCTCATTCGGTGTTTTAGTTTTAATTAAATCACGAATATTGGCATATTTAAGTTCATCTATTTTTTTTTGAAATATTTGCTGAGTCGCCGTATTACAATGAATAACACGTCCGGAATTGTCTGTAATAACTAATGCATGCTGAACAGATTCGATAACCTCTTCTGAAAATGCGCGCTTTTGTTCTAGTGTGTCTAGCGAATGTTGCCGCTGCTTCTCACGTACTGTTAACCTATTCATCATTTGATTGAAAGAGCTCGCGAGGTCTCCAATTTCATCCTTGGCGTAATAGCGAGCTTGATTTTCCGTGTTTCGTCCGTGTGTCACATTCTCTATTACGCGGTTGAGTTCCATCACGGGCTTGAGAACAAGCCTCTCGATACTTATGTAAAAAACAGTGCCACCAGCGATCAGAAACAGAAGAAGTAAAGCGCCATCTTGAAGTAAAGATTGTATGGCTTCTACGATTGGGCGATGAGAAAGCGTGACTCTAATGCTACCAATGACATAGCCATCATGGATAATCGGCTCTAGAACATAAAGAAATTTGGTTGATAAGGCATAGCCTAGAGCGTGCAACCTACTTCTTTCGGTTTGACTGGGAACGGGTGCTAGTGCCCCACTTATCTCCATAACAGCGAATGGTTGGTCATCTTGGTCATAAAGTTTGACCCGCGTTACATTTGGCTGGTTTAAAAAGTTGGCGAGAATAGTTTGAGCTTTTTGCTTGTCCTTTGTCGTCAGCGCATCTTTAATTGAGAAAGAAACGTTGTTAATCAACTTTCTTGTCTGCTCGACCAGTTCATGCTTAGACGATTGGTATACAGTATACGAGGTGTAACCTTTTGAGATAACAAAGATAGCCGTTAAAAAGACCAGAAGAGGCCAAATAAGCTTCGCTCGTAATGACATATATATTCCTGTCGCAGACAACCACAAAAATGACAGAAGAACCATTATGCAATCTATCACCCATGAAGGGCGACAAGATTAACACGATGCTAATGCAAAATAACCTTAAATTCTCAAAAATTGGATGGAAAAGAAACGAAATACCTTAAAATTCGGATCAACTCAAATAACGGCAACATCTTTATGGACTAACGTGATCTTTTTCGTCAGCTATCTGCTCAAAAAGCTTCGTTTTCATGATAGAAGAATGAAGTGAGTCACTGAACCTAGATGCATTTTCCTGCATCGTAAACCCATTGCTTGTGTAGAAATAAAACGTATGACATTGAATAAACAGCAACTTACATTGAACTGTGATATGGGCGAGAGCTTTGGCTCTTGGAGTATGGGCGCAGATGAAGACGTGATGCCCCATGTTGATATGGCGAACATCGCGTGTGGTTTTCATGCCTCCGACCCTAATGTCATGCACGACACCATCACCCTAGCGAATGACAACGATGTTGATATTGGCGCACACCCAGGTTACGCCGACCTACAAGGCTTTGGCAGACGAAGCATAAGCATGACGGGTGATGAAATTACGAACATGGTTATATATCAGGTTGGTGCTTTACAAGCATTATGCCGGGCGCAATACACAGACATCAGTTACATAAAGCCTCATGGTGCTCTATACAACGACATGATGAAAAGTGATGCGATATTTAGAGCGGTAGTAAAGGCGGCAGCACTGTTCAAAGTACCGTTAATGATCCTAGCTTCACAGGAAAACGAAAAATACTTAGAAATCGCAGACGATTATGATGTTCCCTTGCTATTTGAAGCATTTGCAGATCGTTTATACCAAGATGACGGCTTACTGACTCCTAGAACACAGCCCAATGCCGTGTTAAAAAGCGAGCACGCGATACTTGAGCAAGTCCGGACCTTAGCTGACTCTGGGCGTGTCAAAACCGCTTCAGGCGGTTACATATTATTGGAAGCCGATACAATTTGTGTTCATGGTGACAATGAAGAGTCGATCGCGCTGATCCAAAAGATCCGCCAAAGCCTATACGCTGGAGGAAATTAATGCATAAAGAGAAATTTAATATCTCTTTGATCTCCGAGTGCAGTATTTTCATTAAGTTTGATGAGAGTATTTCTGAAAATGCAGTCGGAGAGCTTGCTCGCAGCATAAGAGAAACTTTCGCTTCAATTGTTATGAACGTTGTCCCCTCCTATCAAACTATTCTCATTGATTACTTACCTTTTCGAATCAACGAAAAGAACTTAGTCAATGAGCTGCAACAAATCGTGAGCCAGTTTGATACTCAATCACTTAAGCTTTCCCAGCCGAATCACATTACTATCCCTGTATATTACTCTGAAGAAACCGCGTTAGATCTATCTCGTTTTAAAAAGCGAGGTCTGTCATTAGACGATCTTATTACCCTGCATACGAAAACCGAGTACGCGGTTTCTGCAATTGGCTTTGCTCCAGGCTTTGCATTTCTCTCTGACGTTGATACTCAATTGCACATGGCAAGGCTTGCCACACCAAGAACTCACGTGCCGGCCGGAAGTGTCGGAATCGCAGACTCTAAAACGGCCGTCTATCCATCAGATAGTCCTGGCGGATGGAACATTATTGGTAAAAGCCCGCTTGCGCTCTTCTCCGACTTTCCTCCTTTTATACCGTTTGAAGTGGGTGACAAGGTCACCTTTAATGCTATTTCAAAACAAGAGTTTATCGATTTAGGAGGCGTACTATGAGTTACGGTGGATTACTGGTGGAAAAGCCAGGACCGCTCTCTTTAGTTCAAGACTTTGGTCGTTTTGGCTTGGCGCATGTCGGTGTGACTCAAGGTGGCCCGGTCGACGACTATGCTTACAGTTGGGCCAACCATTTGCTTGGTAACGTAGTCAATTGCGTTGCGATTGAAATTACTTTGGGTAACGCTTGTTTTATTGCCTTGCA
Source organism: Vibrio sp. YT-17 (assembly GCF_033337375.1). Classification (NCBI taxonomy): domain Bacteria; kingdom Pseudomonadati; phylum Pseudomonadota; class Gammaproteobacteria; order Vibrionales; family Vibrionaceae; genus Vibrio; species Vibrio sp. YT-17. The sequence goes on along the minus strand of NZ_JAWOQP010000016.1, from coordinate 18,020 downwards.
TAACTGCCACCTTGCTATATGTGGCGGTGATTTAAATGCAAAAATAGATGGTGAACCTATTTCAAATTGGTCTGACTTTACGTTGAAAAAAGGACAGAAGCTTCAGTTCGGAGTCGCAAGGAATGGGCTTCGCTCCTACCTAGCGGTTAAAGGTGGATTCAATGTTGCTCAGCACTTAGGAAGCGCATCGACCGTCTTGCGAGAATCTCTAGGTGGTTATGATTCAAATGGTGGCGCTTTGAAAGCTGGTGATATTCTTCCCTTTGTCCCTCATAACTTACCGAAACGTAAACCAAGGCAAATGACGTTTCGCTTTAAGCCAGATTACAACTTACCCATTAAGCTGAGAGTGATTGAAGGCTATCAGAACGAGGACTTTGATGAAGACGCTCGCCAAGCATTTTATAACAAAGCATTCATCATCTCCCCAAATTCGAATCGCATGGGCTACCGTCTTGAGGGCAATAACATTCGTCCACCTTACGAAGGCGTCCTATCAGAGGGAATTGCATTAGGTTCAATTCAAGTACCTAGCGATGGTAACCCTATTGTGCTGCTCAACGATCACCAGACTATTGGCGGGTATCCTAAATTTGGCTGCGTAGCCCGTATTGACTTACCTAGACTAGCACAGGCGAAACCCGGACAAAAAGTCAATTTTGTGAAAGGAGATAGACTAGGCTTGCAAGAAGTATGGTGCCAATGGGCTCAGTTTTTTGGGTATTAATACAACCACTGAGCCCAAACACAGCCGATTATGCAGGCATACCATAACGCACTGCTAAAGCTTGTGGATAGCCTCGCTCTTGAGTGAGTTTAATCGCGTACTGCTCGACCTCTTGTTCAGACCACTTTACAGCGACCGGATGCTGTGTTTCCACATTTTGGTTAGGATCGATGTCAAACCAGAATTGAAGCATTTTTTGCGCTGCGAGTAGTGTCGATGACGCTTTTACCACCTCTATTCTCGCGTAGTGGTTATCTTCAAAAGTCACATCTGCCGCTCTGAGTACTGGGTCTGTTCCGGGAATTTGCTGAGCGCCAAACAATGCTTTTCCTCCTTTTACAGCAGAGTGATAGTCGGGAATAAACTGCGCCATGTGTTTGATGGCGTTGTTCGTTCGCTCTTCTAACACTTCTTCTCTCCAGCCGTAACGGATCTTCGAGAGTAAAGGCATAGGCAGTTCAGGTTGAGCAGATGAGTTCGTGCTCTCCACTAAACCATCTTCAAACAGCGTGATTCCTTTTGTCATACCATGAAGTTGAAAGTAACCATCGCCATAAGGCGTCAATTGAGCCATTCCTTTATCGGTTCCACGCGGGCCATGAAAAATAACTTCTGGCCATTGTTGTTGACAGTCTGCCCACCTCGTAACGTAAGCGGCTTTAAACTCCACCAACCTGTCTCGCTTGGCACCAACTGTGTTGTCAATTGAGCCTGTTTCAAAGCCACACGCGTTAACCAAGTAGTCGCATGTCATCAGGTAATCGATACCTTCACGTTCATAGCCAAGTTGCCAGTGTTCCCCCATCCAATCGGCTTGCTTAAACGTTGCTTGTGTGAAGACCGAAGCATTAGGAAGCGTATCTAGTGTTAAGTTGGCAATTGCGGCGAGGCGAAAAACACTCCAACCATATTCTTGAACTGCGACAACCGGATACTTTAGCGCTTCAAGATCAGCATGTTGAGCAAAAGGAATGCACCACTCATCGAAGTTTGTAGGATGACTTGGTTGAGTACGTTGCGCGAGAGCTTCTAGCTCCGCTTTTGAATACAGTTTGTAGTATTCGCTTGGCTCGCCGAGCACTTTATTACTCTCATCTTTATCAACGAGCGTCTGATAAGCACTTTTCACAACCTCTAATCGCGGAATTAGTGTGGATGGGTCTCCACCATCGGAATGAGGAACCGCGATGATTGTCGGACGAATATTCAGTGAAAGCGGATACAGGCGAACAGTATCAATAGATTGTGCTAACAAGTCTAAGCATTGTTGCTCGGAAATCTCTCGATATAAATTACCACCAGCATGCAAATGACAAATGGGTGGACCATTTACTAGTGATACGCCCTTCTCTATTACGGAAACTTTAAAACCCAGCTCCGCAAAATGAATTGCTGCTGTTGCACCTGCTACACCGCCACCAACAACAGCGATATGCTTATCTTTATAACTTGGAAACTCAGACTTCATTGCTTCACTAAAAATTTTATAAGGAAAATTCTTTACTAACGGTGAATTCTACTCGTGTTTGGACTTGATTAAAATCACAAAAAGTTCATGGGTTTGCGAAATATCCAACAGCGCCTGTAAAGTGCATTAAAGTAGAAAAAATTTGCGAAAAAGTACTTGACGACATGGTTAAGAAGACACTTTTTTGTGTCTATGTGAATAAGAATTTCACTGTAAGACCCATGGCGCAAAGCCTGCAGAAACACCCCACTTTTTACCCCATTTAGTTATCCCAAAAGTTATCCACTGTTTTTGTGGATAACTAAAATAAAAGTGTCATAGAGTGTTCCAAACTTGATAACACTCGCTGCGATTAAGTGTTTACTGGCGTTAACAATCTTTTCAACAAACTCATCACTACAAGTGCCAACGTAACAAATGTTGCAAGCGGTAAAGCTATCCACAATTCGGGGTGAATTTGTGCATTGAGATCGAATCCATATGTCATGACTGCGGCCACACAAACTTCCGCAGCGAATACCGCAACACCACTAGCAATCAACGCCATAATTCCGTACTCGGCCCACAGGGTTGTGTTGATCCGTTTCTTACTTGAACCTAATGTGCGATACAAACGAATCTCTTGTTGGCGTTGGGACAAGCTTAACCTCAGTAGCGTAAAGATGAGCAGCAGACCAGCAACAACGCCTAAAAGAGCAAGGATGGTGATTGCTGATACGATTTGCTGAATCAAAGCCTGAATTTTCTCGCCCATAGTTCGGATATCTAAAACAGAGACCGTTGGGTGAGCACGTGACATTGACGTCAACAACGCTTCATTTCCTTCTTCAATCCTATAACTGATGAGGTAAGAACCAGGTAAATTAGCCATCACGTCAGATGAGAAAATAAAATAAAAGTTAGGCTTCATGTCACGCCATTCGACATAACGGATGGTATCTACTACTGCATCGTAATTCTGACTGTTTATTACAAAGCGCAGCGTATCACCGAGTTTGATGCCTAAGTCATTTGCTACATCCGCTTCTACAGATACACTCCCTTTGTTTGTCCATTCACCCGAAAGCACATCATTATATTCTGGTAGGGTATCTCCCCATGTCAGGTTTAGCTCTCGACGTATCGCGTCAGAACCTTCTCCTTCGTAATCAATCTCTTTGACGTTTTGACCGTTAATCTCTGTTAGTCGTCCACGAATTATTGGATAAGCTTGTGACCGCGTAACTCCATTTTTATCTAGGGTTTCTAGGTAGTTATCGAGCTCATAATCACCAATGTTCAAAGCGAACACATTTGGCGCGTCTGCAGGTAAGGTTCTCTCCCAATCCGCGAGAATATCGCTGCGCACAAGCCAAATGATAGACAGCAACATCAAAGATAATGCCAAAGCACCAAACTGTAGGCCGCTGGTTACTGGCGTCCGGTTGATACGACTCAACGCAAGCTTCATTGCAGGATGGGTTGACACACGTGCAAACAGCTTTGTGAGTATGACGCTAACTGCTGCGAGTACCACAAACAGTACCGCTATACCAGTGAGCACGATCCAAACTAAGGTGTTATCTGCATACAGTAAAAGCAATGGAACAACGGGAACTAGAACAAGTAACATTCGCTTCCAAGAACGTTGCGCTTTACCCTGCTGTAGCACTTCTAACGCGGGAGTTTTAATCAAGCCTAACAATGGTATACCGAGAGCAGGCACCGTAATCAAGACTGCTGAGATAAATGCCACCAAAAATGGTGTGACACCGTAACCAGGGAGTGGATCGGGTAATAAGTCTTTGAGTGGAATGCGTAATAAATATTCCAGCCCGCTCCCTAACAATAGACCGACGACACTGGCACTAATGAGAAGGATTGTGACTTGAATAAATAACCACTTTTCAATCCATCGGCGACTCGCACCAAGACTTTTCAACATCGCGATAGTTTGTGTCCGGCTGTTCACGTAATTTTGACAAGTAAGAACCAATGTTGTCGCTGCCATAATGATGACAATCGCTACGGTCAACGACAGATACTGCGTCGTGCGTTCAAAAACCTCATTACTACGACTGGCAGTATCTTGCGTGCGCCAGCGATCGCTCGGAGAAAGCTGCGTATCATCTTGTAAGCTCTTTAGTGTTTTATCATCGGCTTGTAAAAACAGACGGTATTGAACTCGGCTCCCAACTTGAATTGCTCCTGTTTTATCTACGTCACTTTGATGAATGTATGCAGAAGGCATTTGCTGAAATGGATTAAAGCTCAAGCCTGGTTCCATCAATACTGCGCCTGATACAGTAAACTCGGCATCGCCTATCGTGACACTGTCACCTGGCTTTACGCTTAGTTGAGTCATAATCCGCTCATCAAGCCAGAGTTGGTTCTCTTTAACGCGACCGGCTGGATTATTTTCAAGAACGAGCTCTCCCATTAAAGGGTAATTATCATCCACCGCCCTTACAGAAATAAGCTGCATACCATTATCGCTAAATGCCATAGTGGCAAAGCGTGTCATCGTCGAACGTTCAAGGCTTTCAGTCGAGGCTAACAACGTGTCCGGAATGGGATTAGCAGACACAAACACCGCATCTGCCGTTAATGCATCCTTCCCTTGCTTGACGATCACCTGCTCCATTCGTTCTGCTAATGCAGAAAGCGCAAAGATACTCGCAATCACGAGAATAAGAGCAACGCTAATAGGCCAAAGGTTCCCCTGCCTTATTTCGCCGAAACTCCAACGTATCAAACTTTTATTCGGCGAGTGCTGTGTTGTACTGTTTTGCTCTGTGGATGTTGCTTCACTTGATGATACTGCAGACATTATATCTCCTCCTTAAGCTCACCCGCCTCCATACGATAGATACGGTCACATCGGCTTGCTAGATGACCATCGTGTGTTACTAAAATCAGAGTTGTCCCGTGCTGTTCATTAAGATCGAATAGCAGCTCAATCACTTTGTCTGCGGTTTGATGGTCAAGATTGCCGGTAGGCTCGTCTGCGAACAACAGCTCAGGCTGTGTCATAAATGCACGCGCTAGCGCAACTCGCTGTTGTTCACCACCAGATAACTGGCTTGGTAAATGGTCGACACGTTTTTCCAATCCAACAGCAGCTAATAATTCCGCTGCTCTTGCTTCATCTTCGGCTTCACCACGTAAAAGACAAGGAAGCGTGACATTACGTAATGCACTCAAACTCGGGATTAACAAGAAACTTTGGAAAACGAAACCTAAAGAGTCAGCCCGAATTTTCGCACGTGCTTCATCGTCCAGTTTTGATAATTCATGACCTAATAAAGTAATTTCGCCTGATGTCGGCGTATCAAGACCAGCTAGCAACGTCATCAATGTTGACTTACCTGCACCGGAAGTTCCGACGATGGCGATTTTTTCTCCTTTTCGGATGTCAACATTTACGTCTTTGAGGATTGTTAATTGTTCTTGATTAGTAGAGACTTGTTTAGAAACCAAATTGGCTTGAACAATAGGTGCATTAAGTACAGGTGTTTGCATGATTCGTATACTTTCCTTAGTTCTATTTTTTTGTTTTTCCGCTACTGCACATGCGAGCGAAAAGCTACTTGTCTTGGGTGATAGCTTGAGTGCAGGCTATCAGATGCCGATCGAAGAGAGTTGGCCTAGCTTACTCCCTGATGCGTTGTCAGAACATGGTCAAGATGTAACAGTTATTAATGCCAGCATTTCTGGCGATACAACCGGCAATGGCTTAGAACGGTTACCTCAGTTGCTAACTCAGCATAGCCCTGACATGGTACTTATTGAGTTAGGTGCCAACGATGGCCTAAGAGGTTTCCCTCCTAAACTTATTACGTCGAATCTTTCAAAAATGATTACCATGGTAAAAGATTCTGGTGCGGACGTTGTCATGATGCAAATTCGGGTTCCACCTAATTATGGTAAGCGCTATAGCGATATGTTTTACGATATCTACCCTAAGCTTGCACAGCATCAACAAGTTGCCTTGATGCCATTCTTCTTAGAGCATGTTGTCACCAAACCAGAATGGATGATGGATGATGGCCTTCACCCAAAACCAGATGCACAACCTTGGATCGCTGATTTCGTTGCTCAAGAATTAATTAAACATCTCTAATTTTAATGGTCTAGCTCAATAAGTTTTACGTAACTTTACGTTAATCTATTTTCAATTCCACTCATCGAGGATAGATAACAACATGCGAATAGAACCGTTAATTCAAGGTGTTGTTGCTCGCTCTGCACACCCCAAAGGGTGTCATGCATCTATTAAAGAGCAAATTGAATACGTAAAACGCGCCCCACAGATCAAAAAAGGCCCAAAACGGGTTTTGATTATTGGTGCCTCCTCTGGTTTCGGCCTAGCGGCCCGAATAGCCCTAACGTTCGGTGGCGCTAACGCCGATACCATTGGCGTCTCATTTGAGCGTGGCCCTTCAGAGAAAGGGGTTGGGAGTGCGGGTTGGTATAACAACGTCTTTTTTAAGAAGGAAGCAAATCAAGCCGGGCGTACCGCAATAAATATTGTTGGCGATGCATTCTCTGGTTCGGTGCGCAATCAAGTGATTGAAGCCATTGAAACGTACTTTGAGGGTGAAGTTGACTTAGTCATCTATAGCTTGGCAACCGGTGTTCGACCTAAACCTGAATCTGATGAGTTTTGGCGCAGTGTCATTAAACCGATTGGTGAACCTGTCACTGGCGCTTCTATCATGCTGGAGAACGATAAGTGGATAGAAACCACCTTAACGCCTGCAACAGAAGAGGAAGCCAATGCCACCATTAAAGTAATGGGCGGCGAAGACTGGGAAAGCTGGATTGACACACTCATCAATAACGACTCTATTGCAAACGGCTGCAAAACCATCGCCTTTTCTTACATGGGCCCTGACATTACGCACCCAATTTATCTCGATGGTACGTTAGGTCGAGCGAAAATCGATTTACACCAAACCAGTCATTCATTAAACCTCAAACTCGCCAACTTTGACGGCGGTGCTTACGCAACCGTGTGTAAGGCGTTGGTGACGAAAGCCAGTGTATTCATCCCTGCGCTAAGTCCCTACCTGTTAGCGCTTTATAGAGTGATGAAGGAAAAAGGTACTCACGAACGCTGTATTGAACAAATGCAGCGACTGTTTACTACGAAGTTATACGATCAAGAGAAAGTGCCAGTTGACGGTGAACGCTTGATTCGAATAGATGACTTGGAACTTGAACCGCAAGTTCAACAAGAAGTCCACGCTCTTTTAGAACAGATGAATGCTGATAACTTTAGAGAGATTGGTGATTACCAAGGTTTTAAAGATGAGTTTATGAAGCTCAATGGCTTTAACTTTGAAGATGTCGACTATTCGCAAGACATTTCTATTGAATCGTTAATGTCGCTTAAGCCTTGATGCTTGTTACCTGTTTCAAGGATGAGATATGTGACAACTATTCCTAGTCCTGAACACTTTTCAGGACTTTTTTTTGTTTCGAGCCCTAGCCACCCTATACTTAATTAAAAAGCGAGAACAAAATAGAGCAGTCTGCATTTTTAATTCACAGGAAGTGAAACCACGTAAAGGATGACCTATATGGGGAGATTGCAAACATTAGACTACGAAATCCCTGAGTCTATGCGAAGAAGTTGGCAAGAAATCGTCAACTTACTGGCTCAAATAACACACGTACCCACCACATTAATTATGCGTATCCATCCGGATCGCATAGAAGTAAATACATCTAGCGAAACTCTAGGTAATCCTTATCGTACTGGCGATGCAGAGCAGCTTGGTAACGGTTTGTATTGCGAGCAAGTTATAGAACAGAAAGGCGAGCTTGTAATCCCCAATGCGCTTGAAGATGAAGAATGGCAAAATAACCCAGACATCAAACTAGGCATGATTTCTTATTGCGGCTTACCGCTATTCTGGCCAAATGGGGAGTCATTTGGAACAATCTGTATGCTTGACTCTGAGAGAAACGAGTACAACGATAGTTACCGTCAGTTGCTTGAAACTTTCAAAGATTCAATCGAAGCACAGCTTTCAGTTGTGTACCAACAACATAAACTTCAGCGACTTAACACCGAGCTAAAGAGTCGAATTGAAAATCGTACCACGGATTTAGCCCAGTTAAGTTACTCCTTAACACAAGAAATTGATCGCCGTAAAGCCGCGGAAAAACAAGTGAGCTACCAAAAAACACATGATCAGGGAACTGGATTTCTAAATCGTTCTGCACTTGAGAACATTGTCCAATACACCTTACAGTCCCTTGATAGTGATCAGCAATCGCTTGTGGTCATCAACATTGGTTTTAGTAACGCTCGCAGTATTCAGACAAGGCACGGGTTCGAGGTCTTTGACAACATTTTAAAAGAATTTCACTCCAGATTAACCAGACACGGTGCTAGCGGATTTATCACTGGTAGACCAAGTTCGAATGACATGGTTTTATTGATTTGGGGAGAGGATATTGAAGCTCGGTTAAATCAACTATTAGATGATATCACTAAAATTAGCGTAGATGGATTTGTCTTCAACAAAACAGAAATACATTTGCACACGTATATCGGTATAGTTCAAGCTTACAAAGATTGCAGCAATGCTAAGCGTATCCTTCAACATGCATGTTACGCGATGCTTCTATGTAAAGAATCCGGCGAACCTTTTAGTTATTTTAGAGAAAATCATTCGGCGGATCTCAATAGTCACAATGAACTGGAAAGTTACCTTTTACAAGCAGTGCGTAACGACGATTTAGTGTTGTACTTTCAACCTCAAGTAGACTCCAAAACACGTAAATGGATTGGCGCAGAAGCCTTGCTTCGCTGGAGACATCCAATACTTGGCGACGTTTCCAACGAAGCATTGATACATATGGCCGAACAAAACGGGCTTATCTTTGAAGTTGGCTCTTTTGTTCTGCGTACCGCGATAGACAAAGCGAAACAATGGTCTGAGTTAATCGATAACTTCAAAATTGCCGTCAACGTTTCTCCCATTCAATTACAAAACGTAAATTTTGCAGAACAAGTGCAACACCTACTCGACACTTTCCATTTGCCAGCACACTTTCTCGAACTCGAAGTAACCGAGAGCGCTCTAATTGCTGATGAAATAGTAGCACGCACAACGTTAAATAAGTTGCATAAACTAGGTGTGACATTGTCACTTGATGATTTTGGTACAGGATATGCTTCGTTCAGCTATTTAAAGAAATATCCGTTTGATGCCATCAAAATTGATAAAAGCTTCGTCCAGCAAATGGAAAAGTCAGATGATGATCGCGAGATCATTTGTTCAATCATACACATTGCAAAAAAACTGGAACTCCAAGTAGTGATCGAGGGCATTGAATCCCACCAACAAGAGCAGTTTCTTATTGGTGAGGGTTGTGATATCGGACAAGGTTTTCTTTATGGTAAACCTATGCCTTGTAATGAATTTGAGCAAAGTTTGTTTAATCAGCGCCTTTCTGGCGGGCAATACGCCTACTCTTCCTAAGCATTCTCTTTACTATGAGGGCGGTGGTTTCTATAATCGCCGCCCGCTTCTATTAAAAGGCCAATATCTTCATGGATCAGTTGACTGCCACGCTTAAGAAAATTGAAAAGCAGAACTACCGAGCTTATCAGCAAATCAAAGGTCAATACGACTTCACTGATTTCACTTTGTTTATCGATCATGTACAGGGTGACCCTTATGCATCGGCGTCACGTTTTCGTGCGACTCGCGCATGGTCTTTGACTGGTCTTGAGTGGCTAAGAGACGAGTCTCCTGCATTTCAAAGAGCTGCACGTGATTTTATTGCGCGTAGTTTTGAACAGTTTGCTAAACAAGAAAACTCAGTATCAATTTCACTGACAGGCCAAACTGTACTGGATAGCACCGCGGTGTTGTTTACTGAAGAAGGTATTGAACTGCGTTTTCGAGTTAACTTACCAGCCGAAGGTCGTTCAGTATTGGGGAAAAAAGCCAACAACATACTGACTTTCCACCTGCCTAAGTTTATCCGTCGAGCAACTTTAGAGCGTGAACTCGACAAAGCCGCTTTAATTAAGCACTGCCAAGTTGTTGAAGACCAAGATGCCCTACGAGAACAGTTAGAGGCCAATAACTTAGTCGCGTTTGTCGCAAACGGCAGTATTCTTCCTCGAATTGCAGGTAATTGCGACCTTCCAATGAAAGAAGCCGTTGAGTTTAAAGCCCCTGAATCTCTACAAGTCACTTTACATGCGCCAAACAAGGGCCATGTCACAGGATTAGGAATTCCAAAAGGTATCACACTGATTGTAGGTGGTGGCTTCCACGGTAAATCTACCTTATTAAATGCAATAGAGCGTTCAATTTACGATCATATTCCAGGAGATGGCCGCGAATACATTGTTGCCGATAACAAGGCTATGAAGATTCGTGCCGAAGATGGCCGATGCGTACACCACTTGAACCTGTCGAACTACATCAACCATTTACCGATGGGTAAAGATACGGCGGACTTTTCTACTCAAGACGCGTCAGGCTCAACGTCGCAAGCCGCTTGGCTTCAAGAGTCTATTGAAGCGGGTGCAGGCACATTATTGATTGATGAAGATACTTCTGCTACCAACTTCATGATTAGAGATGAGCGTATGCAGGCATTGGTGGCAAAAGGTGATGAACCAATTACTCCTCTCGTCGACCGCATTGGTCAATTACGAGATGATCTTGATATCTCTACCATTATCGTTATGGGTGGGTCTGGCGACTACTTAGACGTTGCCGATACCGTCATTCAAATGCACGACTACCAAGCCGTTGACGTGACTGAAAAAGCGAAAGAAGTTATCGCTCAGCACCCTACTCAACGTCATAACGAGTCGGAAGAACGTTTACAGACCTTCCCACCTCGAGCACTAAACCGCGTTGCTTTGATGAATATTCTGACTGACGGCAAGTTCCGTGTTAATGCGAAAGGCAAAGAGTCACTTCGATTTGGTAAAGAGTTTACTGATCTTAGTGCTTTGGAACAGATAGAGTCAGCCGATGAAGTCAACACAATTGGCTGGTTATGGTTCCAAATCGCTCAACTTCCAGGTTGGTGTAATCATCCGGCGAAGGAGATTGAAGAAATGCTGTCTGGTGAGTGGCATGCCGTTCTTCCTAAGCAAGGCGACTTAGCCAAACCACGCACACTAGACGTTATGGCTGCCCTCAACCGCATGCGAAAATCTCAGTTTAAGCCATCATGCTAGTTTTGATACGCTGACAAAGACAGTTCAATCAAAAGGCAGCTATAGTTAGCTGCCTTCCTTTATCTTTATTCTTAGCGAATCATTCGTTTCTCAGTACATTCCACGCTTCACAAAGAACTCTAAATCTTTCTGCATTGCCATTTTCCCGATCAGGATGCCAACGAAGCGCGAGTTTTCGCCATTGTTTTCTAATTTCCGCAGGCGTAGCGTCAGTGTTAAGTTCAAATAGTGACAGTGCCTTTGTCTTATCTACGCTGGCTACTGACGAACCACCGATGAACTTTTGATAAGTTGTCCAAAATTCATTCAACAGTCGACGCACTTCATCTTCGTCCGCTTCGTAATTGCGCCAATCTAAGTAATACTCACGCAAAGGATCATGAATATCGATCTTATGCCTCAAAGCTTCCATCGAAGACATGAGCTGAATATCCATGGCTTCGACTTGAAGCCAGCTATCCGGATACAGAGTGTCTTGCAGTTGATATAATGCATTCATGATCAGGAAATTTCTTTTGAATAAATCCTTATCGGGAGAGTCGTCCAGCTTTGAAATATAACCTTGTTCACCCAACGAGCTTGCCAAGGTGTGCACTTTCCAATTAGAGGGCTGTTTTCTCAGAATTTCTAACATTGGCCAAAGCAGCGGATTTTCTATTGCATGAGGCTCAATACTATTGACAGTACGTTGTCCTTCCATTCATCCTCTCTGACACGAGTTTAGGGCCCCATTCACGGCACAAAAAACATAGTTTCCACTTTGTAGCATAAATGCAAAAAGGCCGATAGTCATTCACCATCGGCCTTTGTAAGGAGATCACGTAAAGGTTAAATAACCCCTAGCTCACGTAAACGTTCCATAAGGTAGCTATGTGCAGTGTAGCGCTCAGATAACACCACTTCCGGCTTTGGATGCAGGAACAACGGTAATGAGATACGTGACTTTTCTTGACGGCCACCCGTAGGGTTGATTACACGGTGAGTCGTTGAAGGGAAATAACCACCTGACGCTTCTTGAAGCATATCACCAATGTTGATGATTAAGTTCCCGAAGTCACATGGTACATCGATCCAATCACCCTCTTTACTCTTTACTTGCAGTCCAGGTTCATTAGCAGCAGGCAAAACCGTTAACAGGTTAATGTCTTCATGCGCAGCAGCGCGAATAGCGCCGGGCTCTTCTTCGCCTGTCATCGGTGGGTAGTGAAGCACGCGTAGTAATGTTTTGTCGCTGTTATTGATCATTTCTGACAACGCGATAGAGAACTTCTCTTGAACGTCCTTAGGTGCGTACGCTTCAACCCAACCTAATAGCTCTTGAGCAAATGCATTGGCACGCTCGTAGTACTCTAAGATTTCAGCTTTAAGCTGCTCTGGGATCTGCCCCCAAGGGTAAACATGAAAGTACTCTTTGATGTCTTTCACTTTGTGCCCTTTCGCCACTTCAGACACAGAAGGTGGGAAGTAGCCATCTTGGGTGTCTACGTTAAAGTGAAAATCATTCTTTTGATCTGAACAGAAAAACTCATGCCAGTTTTTGTAAATTGACTCTACAAGCTCTTGTGGAATCGGGTGGTTTTTCAACACACCGAACCCCGTTTCGCGTAGAGAGGTAACGAACTGTTGAGCAGCATCGTCAGCAAGATAATCGACAGTTTCCAGTTTCATGGCTTTACTTCTTTTTTATTAGACTGAATCATGGATTCTATGGATGGGCATGTTGTAAATCAAACTTTAATGAAAACTGCACGCGCAAACGTTTTAATGTTGAGCAGTTTGCCAATAAATCAACATTTTCAGTGATCAAAAAAACCATTAAAACATCAATTGCACAGCGTTCAATTAAGTGCAATCATTAACACAATCTATGGAGTCCCACTGTAAGATAAATTGAAGGATCAAGTAACTCTATGAAAAGCACCTCGACACTCTTAGGATTAACGATTTTTTATGCCATCGTGTTTTTATTTTCTGCGTTGGAACCTAACTCACGCGCAGTTTGGTTTGCGGAGATTATCCCGGCGATTGGTATTCTTGTTGCTATTTGGGCGATTTCGATTCGCTATCAGTTCAGTAATACGGCTTACTTTTTAATGTTCATCTGGCTCTGTTTGCACACTATCGGTGCGAAATATACGTTCTCCGAAGTGCCGTTTGACTGGTTTAACGACATGATTGGTTCAGAGCGAAATAATTTTGATCGCGTTGCGCACTTTTCAATTGGCCTTTACGCATATCCGATCGCTGAATACTTGATAAACAAAAAACGGTTCAACAAAGCGTTCTCTTGCTGGTTTGCTTTGTTTGCTATCATGTCACTTGCTGCTGGCTATGAGATTATCGAATGGTGGTATGCGGAGTTGGCTGGTGGCGATGAGGGAATTGCCTTTCTGGGCTCGCAAGGTGACATATGGGACGCCCAGAAAGATATGTTGTGCGATACCGTTGGTGCAGTGTTGTCGTTATTCTTAATGTCGGCTCAACGTCGATTCTCTCAACCATTCTAAATAAGGGTTAAACCCATCAACAATTGGAACCTGTACGATTTGAGCTACCTCGTATTCGTGCAGGTTTTCTATTTTCTCTTCCACCAATTCATAAAGTTCTCGACGAGTTTTGATCACCAGCAACCATTCGTTGTCAGTACAAATCTCCCCTTTCCACACATAGTGACTTTCAATAGGCATCGTTTGAATACACGCGGCTAATTGAGCATCTAGCAAACCTTTAATGATCTGATCTCGATTTTTTTCATTACTGGTTGTACTTAAAACCATGCAATAGTCATGTTTCATACTCATTTTCTAGCCCTTTATTATTTCATCGTCACTTTGCCGCCAATCATTTTGTAAGCGGGGGTTCCTCTTACTAAAGTGTCTCTTGCAAACTCTTGTCCGCAAGCGGGGCAAATACATGGGGTTTGTGTGAAATCGTCAACAATGCGCTCTTTGAAGCATTTAACCAGTGCGCCTTTCCCGCCTTTACGGTACTTAAATAGTTGAGTTTTACATTTAGAGCAAAAGATATCGACGGTTTTCGTCGGTTGTTTTTTATTCGGTTTCGCCATGGTTACTTTCTATATCCGGTTTGACCCATACATTATTAAAATCAAACCAACCTAAGGCATTACACTTTGCATTTTGTAACGCACCGCTGTGGTCTTTATTCACGCCTAGCCAGCAGTGAAACATAGGAATCACCTGACAGCTTTTTACTAATTGTCGTCCTAGCTCACGCGCAGGAAAGTCTGTGTGCATGCCGGCACGCCATTGATCGACAAGTTTAGCCCATTCACTAAAATCGTAACCTGAACTGAACTTCTCAATATCACTGTAATCCAGGAGCCAGCCCGCCAACGCGTCATTTCGGTTCGTTGCAATGCCCATAGCTTTCACCCAGATATCCACTTCCTCCGGTGCGGGCGGTTGAGAATCATAACGAATAAACTCAACCTCTATACCGTGCGGTTTTAAGAGTGTCTTGATGGCCTTGGCAACTACTGGAAACATCGGATGCTTTTTCTGATACGCTACGGAAATTACCTTATTAGCCTGTGGTACGCTGCCCGCTTCCGCTGGCCTGAGATCAATCCAACCGGGCTTAAGGCCAAAGGCTTGCAATACTCCCAGTTCCATCACTTTATCTTGTGGAACATGCGCGTAAATCTGGTGACTGTTGAGGGTTTGCGAGAGGAACTCTGCCCAACGTGGATCTTTTGCAATCCCGGTGTTTTTGTTTAGTAATAGGAATGTACATCCAGGGTCCAGCTCTACTTCATCGGATGAACCTTGTTTATCCATCTTCGGCTTTGACAGGCTTGGATAAACCATTGAAGAATAGGCTTCATCGATTACCCACACCTCCACTTGGTCAAGTAAAGGGCGAAAACCAAAGTAGCCATCAAAAGCAGTCAAAATAAGACGCTTATCATCATTCATTTTAACTTGGAACGGCCCAGTCCCTATCGGTTGTCTATCGAAGCTTTCAGAACGCAAAGCACTCGGTAGCAAAATTTTTGCTTGCGACTCACTCAGAGCCAGAGGCAGGTAGCGATCAGGACGGACGAGCTCAATATCAACGGTCCACTCTTGTGGCGAAGACACCCGCTTTATGTGAGAAAACAAGTTCAAGCTATTTAACGCAAGCACACTTTCAAGAACACAACTGGTTGTTAACGGTTCACCGTTATGAAAGCGTACTCCACGACGAAGATAAAAACGCCAATGTGTATCAGAAATTGCTTCCCACGTGTGGGCTAAATCTGGTTGAAGTTGTTCATTTTCATCAAGGCGAGTGAGTCCGCTAAAAATTTGTCTGGCGATGTGCTGTTCAGAACGCCGCATCGGTTTCTGCGGGTTTAACATCGACAATGGTCGATAATAAGGCAAACGCACGACCTGCTCGCCCTGTCGATGCTGAAGCCCTAAATAACCTTGGATAACCTGCGTCAATCGTGCCGCATCGTTATCAAGCGCATCTAGAGCCTGACCGATTTTCCCTTCATCGAGATAACGCCTGGCGAGGTTTTCGCTGACATCGCTTCGATTACGTTTAAAAACGAGTTTCGAAAGTTTTCCTCGACCCGCTGCCGGATGCCACTCAATCCAGCCCTCTTCTTCAAGTTTATTTAGAACAATACGAGCATTACGACGTGTACAAAACAACGCTTCGGTGATGTCTTCGAGCTGAACGTCCGTATCGTGACCGGAAAATTTTTCAAACAGTGTTTCGAACTGAACACGTAAACGAGGGCTACTCATAAAGAGGAAATTCTTATCTTGTTGTCGATAAGCTAAGTTTCCTCATTTTTACCAAAAAGTGCAAACATCACACTGTAGATTATTGAATATCGATACCAATTTCTCGCGAAAGTTCAGCCAGTTGTTCCTCGTTGTCCAGCTTGATAGACCATTTGCACTCTGCTCCATGAGATAAAACAACGTTCGCTCCTCTACCCAGCAACTGAATTGCATCGGTTTGCGCTTGCAAGGTTACCATTGCACTACCGGAGAGCTTAATCACTATTTCACGCTGGGTTGCAATGATTTTTCCTAATGAAAACTCAATCACCATCTTAGTTTATACCGACTTTGTTTTGTGTTGTTTCACAGCGATGGTCAAGCGACTGGTACACACTAAACGGCCTCGCTCATCAGTGATATCGATTTGCCACACTTGCGTTGAAATACCCAGATGAAGCGGTTTTGCCGTACCAATCACATGACCACTTCGCATGGCTCGCACATGGTTCGCGTTAATATCTAAACCGACGCAGTAGCTGCCTTCATCGACAGAGAAGTTTGCAGCCAATGAGCCTAATGTTTCTGCGAGCACGACTGATGCACCACCGTGAAGCATTCCTAAAGGTTGATGAGTAAAGCTGCATACGGGCATGGTTGCTGTAAGGGAGTCGTCAGTGAAATCTGTATATTTAATTTGTAGGTGCTCGATCAGGGTATTTTTTGACGTGGCATTCAGAATCTCTATGCTTACGGGCTTTTTCCATATACTCATTGTTTTACTCTTAGTTTCACAAACTGGTTTGTTAGGTTGTAACGATGTGCTAGGAAGCTAGCATAGACGCTACTTGGGCATAACTTCAAGACGTAACATCTCACCCTCTTTATTAATCAGATGAATAACTTGATCCATGCATCATGTTACTATTTGGGTATATACTATTGCTTCAAAACAAAAAATTAAATGGAGCCTGTTATGAAGGTATGGATGAAAGCCTCTGCTCTTTTAACTATCGCGGGTTTAACAGCGTGTAGCGCATCACCGACGGGTCGCAACCAGATCCTGATGTTTTCAGATCAGGAAATGTCATCGCTTGGCGCTAAATCTTTCGAACAAATGAAGAAAGATATCCCAATCAGCAAAGATCGCAAAACGAATGCCTACGTTCAATGCGTTGCCAAACACATCACTGACACCATTCCCGCTCAATCTGGATTTAAAGACTGGGAAGTCGTTGTTTTTGATAGTGAACAAGTCAATGCGTTTGCTCTACCAGGTGGGAAGATCGGCGTGTATACCGGGCTTTTAGATGTCGCGAAAAACCAAGATCAGTTGGCAACAGTTATTGGTCACGAAGTCGCTCACGTCCTCGCTGACCACAGTAATGAACGTCTTTCACAAAGTCAGTTAGCAAATGCCGGGTTGTCTCTAGCAAACGTTGCCATTGGAGCTTCCGAGTACAAACAGTATCAACAAATGACGATGGCGGCACTTGGTGTCGGTGTCCAATACGGTGTTATTTTGCCATACGGTCGTACTCAGGAATCTGAGGCTGATATTGTCGGGCTGGAATTCATGGCAAAAGCAGGTTTCGACCCACGTCAAAGTGTCGATTTATGGAAAAATATGAGTGCTGCATCAGGTGGTTCTCAACCACCTGAATTCTTCTCAACCCACCCATCGCACAGTACGCGCATTAAAGATTTACAAGCAACCATAAATAAGCTGCCTGCGTATAACGCGAAAGCACCAAGATGTGGCTAATTCATTGCTACTATCGTCTACCTACTTAACTTGCCAAATAGTAAATTACCACCTTCTAAAGAAGGTGGCTTTGTGTGAGCCCCCTAAAAGGGGGCCTTTGTTTAGTCCAGCGCCAA
>NZ_JAWOQP010000169.1:0-1115 GCF_033337375.1 Vibrio sp. YT-17 | reverse complement strand
AGTGCTTGCTGACAAAAATTATGCGCATCGAATCGTTCACCGACAAGCGCAACAAACAGCGCACCATTGTCGCTCGTTCGCGTGTCAGTGGCCACTGCGTCGATAGTCAGATCGTTACCGAATAACGCTCCGCCAGTGATTTCTGCAATTTGAGATAAAGTAACCTTGATCATGAGGACAATCCTAAAAGCTGCATTGCGGATTCGCGGTCGGAATAATGAATCGTTTCGCCATTACGAATTTGGTAGTCTTCGTGGCCCTTACCTGCCAGCAAGATAATGTCTTGAGGCGCAGCGTTTTCTAACGCGTAAGAAAGCGCTTTAAAGCGATCATGCTGGACAATCGCTTCTGCTGGTTTGGATAGGCCAGCAAGCATATCTTTGACGATGAATACAGGGTCTTCACTGCGCGGGTTATCATCGGTCAAGACGACTTTGTCACCCAAACGCTCAGCGATTTCTGCCATCATCGGACGCTTACCCGCATCGCGATCGCCACCACAACCGAAAATAGCCCAAAGCTGTCCGTCACAATGCACGCGCAGTGCTTGTAATGCTTTTTCAAGCGCATCAGGCGTGTGAGCGTAATCGACCACAACTTTGGCGCGATGCTCAGCTTGGAATAGCTCCATTCGGCCTAACACCGGCTGCAATTGAGCAGCCGTCGCTAGCAAATCGTTCTTATCAAAACCAAGGCTCAATAAGGTCGCAAATGCCAGCATTAAGTTGGCTGCGTTGAATTCACCAATCAACGGCGCATGCAGCGTACCTTCGCCAAACTGACCATCAAAACGAATCGTAATACCGGACTCAGCATAAGCCACTTGGCTCGCCCACAGCGCGTGTTCAAACTCAGTTGTAGGAGCAAGAGAAACGGCAATCGCATTCGTCAGTTGTTTCGCCCACGCAGCGCCAACTTCGTCATCAACATTGATGATTGCTTGATCACATTGATGCTGGGTAAACAGCGTTAGTTTGGCGTTGGCGTACTCTTCCATCGTACCGTGATAATCAAGATGGTCTCGGCTCAAGTTGGTAAATACGCCAGCAGCAAAGGAAAGGGATTTAACGCGGCCTTGGATCAAGCCATGAGAAGACACTTCTAACGCCGTATAT
>NZ_JAWOQP010000168.1:0-1117 GCF_033337375.1 Vibrio sp. YT-17 | reverse complement strand
TTTGGTTGTTCGTCATTTGATTATCCCGATCATGGTCAGGGTGGATTGGCGGAAAGCTATCAAGATATTTCGATTGAGAACTATCAGTTCTCGCCTGTGATGCCAGATGAACCATTGGGCCCAGAGCATGGATTGCGATTCGATTGGCAGTTGACCAAGCTTCATCTCGACGCTTTGATTCAAGAAGGCGCTCGTTGGTGCTTCCCTGCTGCAGTGGTGCAAGCACTCGAGAAGCAAAATCGCATTGCTCGTGAACTAGAAGGCGGTTTACTGCTTGATGCCGCCAATGACCTGGTCATCCAGCGTCGTCGATTAAACCAGCTTGAGCAGCAACTCGACTACGTACTTACGCAAACCGCTTGCACGCCGCCGGACGACATTGATGCGCTAAGGAATGACCTAAACATCGTCGCCGATATTTATGCGCTGCTCAACGTCGATAATCAGTTTGCCATTGATTCTGCGGAGATCAATCCGAAGTACATGGGACATTTGGCAGAAGCCGCTTATATTCTGCGCGACCACCCTGCTCTGTCTCTGGTTGTCACTGGCCATGCGGACGTCACGGGTACGCCTGAGCACAATAAAAAACTAGCACAGGAACGAGCCGAGCAAGTTAAACGATACTTAAGTGTGTTCGGTGTAACGTCAGACCGTGTACAAACCAAATCTGTTGGCGACACATTGCCTTTGTATGAGGGACAAACGCCAGCCGTGCGCCTAACCAACCGTCGTGTGAGCATCGAAGTTCTCAGCGAAAACTCTGATAGCAATGCGCCAAGTAATCACAATTTACCTAACAAAGGCAACATGCCAACGAGCGCAAGCGGTTCGATAGGAGGCGCGTTATGAGCATTTTCAAAACGTTTTTTGCCTTGTTCGCGATGTGCGTGCTCGCTTGGGTAACCCCTCTGCATGCCGCAGATAACGACACAGTAAAAGTTGGTGACTTAGTACAGATCAACCTGCCCGGCGAAGCATCGCTAAACCAAGGTTTTCAAGTGGACCGCCGCGGGCGATTCAACTTACCGGAAATCGGTGCGGTGTTTGTTGCTGGTTATAACGAGCAGCAATTGCAAGATGTCATTATTGAAACGCTGAAAACCGTCTATCGAGA
>NZ_JAWOQP010000167.1:0-1122 GCF_033337375.1 Vibrio sp. YT-17 | reverse complement strand
TAAACACTTAAATGAGTAGTTCAGCATTTTGGGAGATACAATCATCCTCTTTGATAAGAAAACTGATACCACTCATACTCACTGTGCCCAGTATAGTAAAAACATTGCTGCAGTGAGCAGCCCGTAGCTTGGCTTAGCACAAAGACCTGAAACGAGGGGAAGCAGTTATAAGCCCCTTTTACACTGCCAGATTTTCCACGAATGTTGGGCCATTTTGCTGGCAAGCTGCGAGCGTTTAGACACACAGAGCCGGATTGGCGAGTTGATCTGAGGTGCCCAATTTTCTGCCTTTTAGGGTAGTGCTATTGGCGGAACCCTTTTAGTTTTAACAGACCGAGGCAGCCTTCCGCAACGGGAGGGGCTGTTGAAGACTTGCGGGAGGAGCTGTTGATGACGCCACACGTGCGAGCTACTGGCGGTGGATAAACAGGAAACAGCTGATAGCGGGAATTAGCGAGCAGCTAGTAGCAAGAGGGAAACACAAACCTGACAGACACTGTAAAGATGAGCAACTGGGGAGACAAGGAATTGCGCGCCCTCCTTGTCCTCGCAAACGAAGAGGCCATTAGCTGGCACGGGGGCGGTGAAGAATGGGCCGACTTATGAGAGAATCGCCGAAGGACTGACCAGCCGCGGCTTCCCTCCCACGTCACTGTTTACGTCACATGCTGAACTACACATTTTGTTACTTGCGCACGCCCTCCATTGCCCTGAAAAAGGCGCATTCTGTATAAACAGTAGGCAGGTGGCCGATTTTGTTTTTATACTGCCAATGCTGAAAGAAGACTGATTGGGCTTTCCTGCAAATTTGCACAATTCCTGTTTAAAAAGGGCTAATCAATTCAAGAGAGGGGATGACATGCAGCAAAGGGCCGCAAGCTGGATTCGAACTTGCCGCCACTGCAGCGAGGCAATGCCTCTGTACATGGGGCGCCGGCACTATCCACTATGCTACCGATGCCCCAGGTGGGCCTCTTTTAAGGTGGCTAAAATACATTTTGTTGCTGACCCCTCCAAAGTAGTAAATTGCTTAGCTTCCGTTTTGGACTTCAGCCTGCTTCTCCAAACTCAGGGCGTGCCGACTGATATCTACTGTAGTTAACACACTGATTGATAAGTACC
>NZ_JAWOQP010000166.1:0-1127 GCF_033337375.1 Vibrio sp. YT-17 | reverse complement strand
CATCAAACGCTGTTTAGCTCACAAGATGTTTTAGATTACAAACTGAGTGACCATTGCCCTGTAAACGCAACGGTAACGCTTAACTGAACGAACAAAATAGCCCAGCATCATGCTGGGCTATTTTATGTTGTAGTTTGTTAGATAGACGTTTGATTAGACGAGAGAAACCGTTCTATCAAAGCGATCTTGGATTCAGCAGCACTACGTCACCCTGCTTTAACCCAGTTCGCACTCTCCCCAACTCTCCAAGCTGAATAAGCCGAGTTTCTACCTCACCGCTGTCTTGGACCTCCTTTACGTAGTCCAACTGGCCAACTTGGTAAACCGCCTCCTTTGGCACGCGAAGTACAATATCGTCGGTCAAGGTCAACGCGACTTTGGCGTATGTACCTGGATAGATAGCCGTTGGCGGCTCAAATTGAAGCTTTACGGTATAACTGCGCGAGTTGGCATCTGCCGACGGCGTCACTTCTTTTACTGCCGCTTGCGCGTTGAGGTTGTAAGACGGAAAAACAACGTCCACTTCTTTATCATAAGTCACATAAGGCATGACAGATTCAGCAAAGTTCACCTCTATTTCCAACGAGTTTGGATTGTACATCGATAAAAGCAAAGCACCCGGCGTCGCGGTATCACCTTTGTTGATGGGCTTTTGCGTGATCAAGCCATCAAACGGTGCAGTAATGATGCTGTAGCCAAAGGTCGTTTCCGCCTCGGAGACCGCCGCTTGCGCTTTATTGAAGTTGGCTTGTGCGGTTTGCAACGCACTTTCCGCTTGGTCAAATTGCGATTGAGGGATCAGTTTTTTGTTTAAAAGCGCTCTGACACGAGAAAACTCCTTTCTCGCCGCATTGAGCTGCGCTTGTGCAGAGGATAAAGCCTGCTCACTTTGACGAACTCGGGCGTCGAGATCATCGCTTTCTAGCCGCGCCAACACGTCTCCTTGCTTCACCCTATCGCCAACCTTCACCAATACCTCCATCACCGATGCCGTTAACCGTGCCGCGATATCGGCGTGCTGCTCTGCAACGACGACGCCCGGAAACTCTCGAACAACCGGTTCGCTGGTTAACATCAGTTGATGTGTCTCTGCGTTATTTACATCAATCTGGTTGGTTTTCACGTCA
>NZ_JAWOQP010000165.1:0-1130 GCF_033337375.1 Vibrio sp. YT-17 | reverse complement strand
ACGGGATGTCGAAAACAGCTATCTGGCCTCGGATGCGGTGGATGACGACCCGATGACACCCCTGCTGGGGCACTCGATCACTTACCGTATCGCTGTCGGTTCACAGGCGGGGCGAAAGGTGTTCACTTTGCAAACTCTGCCGACCAGTGGTGATCCGTTCGGTGACGGGATTGGCAAGGTAGCCGGGTCCAGCCTGCACGCCGGCGTGGCGGCCAGGGCCGATGAACGCAAGAAGCTCGAACGGCTGTGCCGGTACATCAGCCGCCCGGCGGTATCCGAGAAGCGGCTGTCGTTAACACGAGGCGGCAACGTGCGCTACCAGCTCAAGACGCCGTACCGGGACGGCACCACGCACGTCATTTTCGAACCATTGGATTTCATTGCAAGGCTGGCCGCCCTGGTACCGAAGCCCAGAGTCAACCTAACCCGCTTCCACGGGGTGTTCGCACCCAACAGTCGGCACCGGGCGTTGGTCACGCCGGCAAAACGGGGCAGGGGCAACAAGGTCAGGGTGGCTGATGAACCGGCAACACCAGCACAACGGCGAGCGTCGATGACATGGGCGCAACGGCTCAAGCGTGTTTTCAATATCGACATCGAGACCTGCAGCGGCTGCGGCGGCGCCATGAAAGTCATCGCCTGCATTGAAGACCCTATAGTGATCAAGCAGATCCTTGATCACCTGAAGCACAAAGCCGAAACCAGCGGGACCAGGGCGTTACCCGAAAGCCGGGCGCCACCGGCTGAGCTGCTCCTGGGTCTGTTTGACTGACGAGCCTGAAGGCCAACGATACCAATCAAAATGCTGCGTTCACAGCGCCGCGGCAGGGATCCGCCGTGCTGGTTGTCGGAAAAGGAGCCGCTAGTGGGAAAGAGGAGGGTAAATTTTCAGCGTTGCTGGCTCCCCGTCAGCCGGATTGGGTTGCATCGCAGGGGTGTCGAAAGAGTCAACTGCGGTCCAAAGCTGTTGGACTTGGGTGAAAAGGGCGTTTATTCTTCCTATACGTGCCGCGTTCCAGGCGGCGACTATGAGGGCTATGTCGATGCCCATGTGCGCCGGCTGGAGGCGCTACGCCGGGCCGGTATCGTCGAGCGGATCGACGCCGACCAATGGCGCATCCCCGATGATC
>NZ_JAWOQP010000164.1:0-1131 GCF_033337375.1 Vibrio sp. YT-17 | reverse complement strand
ACAATTTAACGTAGAGCTAGAATCGATTCGTACTCATGTGTTGACCATGGGTGGCTTGGTGGAACAGCAGCTTTCGTATGCTATTCAAGCCTTGCATAAAGAAGACATTGAGCTCGCGCGAAAGGTTGTGCGTGACGATCATAAAGTGAATGCGATGGAAGTGTCGATTGATGATGCGTGTACTCGAATCATTGCCAAACGTCAGCCGACCGCGAAAGATTTGCGCCTGATTATGGCGATCATCAAGACCATTACTGATCTTGAACGCATTGGGGATGTCGCGACACGCATTGCGTATGTCGCTATCGAAAGCCCGTCATCGAAAGAACGCCAATTCCAAGTTTCATTAGAACCTCTCTGCCGTCAGGCGATTCAAATGTTGCATCAGGTTTTGGATGCATTCGCTCGTATGGATGTTGAAGCCGCAGCAGAGGTTCACAAACTCGATGACAAGCTGGATGCCGAATACGAAGCAGTGATCCGTCAGCTCATGACTTACATGATGGAAGACCCAAAAAATATTCCGCATATTCTTCAGGTGATGTGGTCTGCTCGCGCTATTGAACGAGTAGGGGATCGTTGCCAAAACATTTGTGAATACATTATTTACTTTGTGAAAGGTAAGGACGTTCGTCACCTTGGTGATCAAAGCATTGATGATGTGTTGAAGTAACGCTTCATGTAAATGAAAAAGACCAGCGAAAGCTGGTCTTTTGGATCTTAGAAGCCGAGATCAGTACTTATCTGGTACAAACGTTTGATCGTCTATTGGCGCTCTGACGTAGCCCTCTTTATTGATCTCTGGTAACTCAATTGGTGGGTACTCTAGCGCTTTGTATTCAATTTGACTGAGTAGATGACTAATGCAATTTAAGCGCGCTTTTTGTTTTGAATCTGAAGGTACAACCCACCAAGGACAGTTTTTGGTGTCGGTGTAAGCGAACATCTTGTCTTTTGCTTCAGAATACTCAGCCCAGCGGTGTCGAGATTCTAGATCCATCGGGCTGAACTTCCAGCGCTTTATCGGCGTGTTGATGCGCCCTAAGAAGCGTTTTTCCTGCTCCTCGTCGGAGACCGAAAACCAGTACTTGAGCAAAATAATGCCTGAGCGTTGCAGCATTCTCTCGAATT
>NZ_JAWOQP010000163.1:0-1133 GCF_033337375.1 Vibrio sp. YT-17 | reverse complement strand
CTTCGATTTGAAGAGCAAGTTCAGAAACTTGTTCATAATCTTGACTCACCATTGATAAGTTGAAGCTAACCAATGACTTAGTTAGTTCTTCGTTCTCACCCAATACCTTCGCGGTTGCCGCACCTTGAGCGAAATCCTTTCGCGCTTGAGCAGCTTTAACCAGATGTCTTAACTGGCTAGCGCCTGGAAGATATTCAGGAAACAGTTTAATAGACTGCATCAGTTGCTCATCAGCTCGCTCAAAATCACCATCAATACAAAGCAGTTCAATAAAAGAGCTTCTCAAACTGGCATCCTTGGGAGATGCCTTTATTGCTTCGATTAGTAGTTCTAAAGCTTGTTGCAACTGCCCTTCCGATAAGGCATTTTTCCACTGAGTCATCTTTCTTTCCTTACACCAAATGTTCTGGTGATAATTCCGTAATTAATTTGATACTTGAGACCATTTGGTCGAGCTGAAAATGAGGGCGTAAATGTATCACCGAGTAGAAGTGCCCTGGCGTATCGCGTTTCTCTCTAACTTTGATCTTCGCTTCGTTCAATGGGTACTTAGCTCTGAGTTCATCCGAAGCTTCGTCTGAAGCCGTTGTATATTGATGTAACCAAGTCTGAAACTCCCTCTCGAGCGATGCCGCGTCCTGATAGCCACCTATCTTGTCTCGCCCCATAACTTTGACGTAGTGTGCTATACGCGATACACACATCGTGTATTGGAGCATTGAGGTGAGTTTTGCATTAGTCGCAACATGCTTCTCTTCGTACAGTTTTGGCTTATACAACGAAACATTGGAAGTCATGCCAACCATGTCTGTTTCAGGAACTGGTGAAATCGGAATGAATCCACAATCAGACAGTTCTTGCTCTTTACGCTCAGAGACTTTTAGATTTAAAGGGCATCTATCTCTGTCATTTTTGCCATTAATGCGCGTTTTGTTTCTTGTAGGAGCAACAATAATGCCTTGACTATAATCCCCCTGTTTTATTCCTCGCATGTGAGTAAACCAACCGTGCTCTTGGAATGCTCTAATCGAAACAGCAGCAAAACAGAAGGCTCCACTTCCCCACAATAAATCGTTATTTGAATCGTCAATATTCTCTTGAAATTCAAATTGATCGTTTCGAGAACCATCACT
>NZ_JAWOQP010000162.1:0-1136 GCF_033337375.1 Vibrio sp. YT-17 | reverse complement strand
AAAAGCTGACTACCAGCTCGTTGTGCCCATCGACCGTTTCAATGTTGAGCTTGTTCTCGTCCATCTTCTTCCTCAGTAATCGGTTCGATAAATTCAATGGAGTCCATGCTTACATGACTGATAATGGCTTTCAGGCCGCAGCAGTCGCATGGTTCAAAGGTCAGTTCTGATCCCTTGGGAGACTGATGCGTGACCGTTGCCACAGCCCCTAGAGGGATCAACCCCCAGCCGTTTTTTAGTACCCGAGTAGTTCTGACCAGCCGACCTTTGTACTCTCGTTTCAGTTTCGGATGCGGCACTACCGCATATCGCTTACTCATTTCGGTCCCCTTGTACCAAAGGCTCGACAACCAGCTCTTGAGCTTCGTCCCAGTCGGACACCTTTGCATCACCAAACGCAAAGGCAATTCGCATAGCCACTGTCGGCCTGCCTATTTTCATCAAGTAAGCCGCAGCACCGGCACACATCGACTCTTGTCCCGAAGGTGCATAGTTACCCTCTTCATCCCATTCACCACCTGACTTTGAGTGCACGGTCTTGTGGCAATGAAACGTCGTCATGTCGTTTTCAACGATGTCGTTGATGATGCCTTCTAATCGCCCAGGGGCCAGCTCGATAGCGCCCTCCTTCCGGAATGGACAGTTGGCGCAAGGTTTCTTCAAACGGAGATGATTTGCTTGCTTTGGCATACATATCACTTTTACAGTATCATTTTATGATTCTATGATATAGCCATATTCCGTGTAGTCAATATCTCACTAACAATTACTTTCTATCGGACGCTTACGCGCCCATTTTGGGCAGATAGACAAGTTATTTGGGCGTTTGGAGTGTGCGAGGTGGACAGCGGGGAGACTTTCACATGTGAAAGTTTTGTTTCTTGGTATCGTTTTATTGTCCCTTGATATTATTTTATGATGCTGTAATGATCCTAAATAAGGGCCGCATCGTACTTCGACCTTCGTTGCAGCCCTTACAACACAATCAAGCAATTAAGGAGCTTTGTTATGCTGCAAGGCAATACTAACACGAATAATCGCATCCCGCTCGCGGCGTTCATGAAATGGCCGCTGGCGAAACGTCAGGACTTCAGCGACCGGGCAATGTCCGGTTGCCCCGACTTTATCAAGACGTC
>NZ_JAWOQP010000161.1:0-1137 GCF_033337375.1 Vibrio sp. YT-17 | reverse complement strand
ACTGTTTGTTTAATGTGTGTGTTAAATGTGTGTTCAATGTGTGTTTGATGTGTGTTTAATGTTTAATGTGTGTGTTTAATGTTTAATTGCACTGCAAGGACAATGTGCTTGTGTAAACAGGGACTGTAAACCATAATAGCAGTGAATGGCTGACTGCAGACAGAGCAGATTGAAATATGGCCTCCTACATGTTGACCACATGTATTGATAAAGTATTGGCTTCTTACCCGCTAACAGTGTTGGGTAAGGGTTACTTTAAAAATAATCAAAGTACGTTACTGCGTTACTTTCTAAAAAAGTAACCAGTTACTTTACTGCGTTACTCCTCGAGTAAAGTAACTCAGTTACTTTAAAAGCACTTCCAATGTTACTCCCTGAGAAAAGTAACTCAAGCACTTTTAAAGTACTTTTGAGTATTCTGCATTTCCTATTGGGCAATGGACCACAGGGCACTAAGCCTACATTTTTTTGTCTCCAAAATTAAAGTTATGGACCACTTGCCCTTCACTGAGATCCAATTCTCCCATCACAGCCGTCACTTTGACCAGTAGAAACACAGAACGATCTGCTGCCATAGACAGTACTGTATGACAACAACACCCCAGCGTTTTTAATATTTCCTCTAGGGATGTTACCACACAGAGTAAAAAGGGGAAATGATGGTGTGAAACAGCAGAGGCACTTTGTCAACCCGCTGAGTTAACGTTACTGTCATTAGCATCAAGCTAGCAAACAATGGTGCATCCTTTTACGTATGGCGCTTCAAATGTAGCTCCTGCCATCTGCTGACACTTTTAGGTGACTACAACAACATGTCGGCTGGCACATGAACAGACACAGTGACTCAAATAATAGTGAAAGTGATAAAAATAGGACAAGAATAATCCGATGACATCACACACGCTGTGAAAGACAACTGGGGATAATTGGTGAGTACCAGCGTGTAGCGTGTACCAGGCATAATGCAAGTCCTGAGTCTGAAATATGTCTGTCAGTGAGTCCTCCTCCACCTATTTAGACTCCACCGTAGACAAAGGCAGCATTTCTCCGACCACGTAGCGAGCCACAAGCTCCGTGGCTTCTTTCAGACTGATAGGTTTAACGTTATCTTCGTTATTAGAACCAAACGACAGCTGT
>NZ_JAWOQP010000160.1:0-1146 GCF_033337375.1 Vibrio sp. YT-17 | reverse complement strand
ATGACAAAGCCACGATCTGCCACTGATTCTCTGTTAGTGATGTTTGCTACTGCCTGAGCAACCAAACGAACATTATCTTTAGTAACTTCTTCACCGATGAATGCGCGCCAACCGCCTGTACCAAATTTGATCATGATTCGAACCTCAATAAGGGCGGCAATACACCGCGCCTTAAAATTTTGCTAGCGAACCCAATGCACAAGCTAAAGAGCAAAAGTGCATTGGGGCATTTTTAAGCGATTAACCTAGTGTTACGATCACTTCGTTCACGGAGCCTTCCGCTTGAACTGGTACTGATGCGCCAGTGATAGCTTCGCCGTTCAGAGTGATAGATTTCACGCCTTTGCTGACTGAATCAGGGTTAACAACTTTGATGTTGTAAGTCGCGCCTAGCCACTGACGAGTGACTTCAAATCCAGGCCAGTTAGTTGGAATACATGGATCGATAGTGAGACCATCAAAACCTGTGCGCACACCAAGGATAAAGTTGGTCACTGCGAAGTAAGCCCAACCAGATGTGCCAGTTAGCCATGGGTGGTTTGCACGACCGTGATCTTGGTGGTCTCGACCCATAATGAACTGCACGTAGGAGTACGGTTCTGCGATACGTTTTTCGATGATGTCGTTTTGGTTGTATGGGTTGAGTGCATCGTAGAACTTCATCGCACGGTCACCGCGCCCCAATTTTGCTTCAGCAACCCAAGCCCATGGGTTTGGATGTGAGAAGATCGCACCGTTCTCTTTTACGCCTTGGTAAACGCGGGTTACAAAGCCGATATCATCATTTGGTGTTGCGAATGATGGTGAGTTCAGATGTAGGCCGTATTCAGAGAATAGATTCTCGTCGACTGCGTCCATTGCCTTTTCACCGCGCTCTTGAGATACCGCACCAGACAGCACCGCAAGAGTGTTTGACTCAAGGTGTACACGACCTTCTTTTTGTTGCGCTGTACCAATCTTGTCGCCGTTTTTCGTTAGACCACGGATATACCAGCCGCCTTCTTCGTCCCAAAGGTGTGTTTCACACGCTTCACGCACGTTTGCTGCCATCTCGAGGTATTTCTCAACGGCAGCTTCTTTGCCTAGGTATTTTGCAAGGTCGATGAACTCTTGTAGCGCCCAGAAGTGTAGGAAAGACACCATTGA
>NZ_JAWOQP010000015.1:0-131570 GCF_033337375.1 Vibrio sp. YT-17 | reverse complement strand
TGAGTAGTTTTACAGGCAAAGCCGAAACGGATGATAACCACCTACTGAAGTAGGTGGTTTAGGGCTGAAAATAAAAATGGACCGCATGTAGCAGTCCATCTCAATTCATCATTCAGTTCGCACTATCTTTCTAAAAGGATTAGAAGTTTTCGTTAATGTGCGCTTCGAAACGAACAAAATCGTTTTCGATATCTGCGTTCTTCATCACGTCGTAACAAGCAAATGTAGGCAGTGCTGACATACCAAAGAAGCGGAAGTTAGCGTGCATGTGGAACATCAAATCGTCCACGCCTTTACCTTGGAATAGGTATTCGCTCTCATCATCAAACGATTCTTCTGGCGCGTTGAATGTCAGTGACAGCATGTATTTGCTGTTGGTTTGAGTGCCGCCTGTACCATAGTTTTTCTTTGGTTCTTCTGCGCTACGGCCATCGAATGCACATAGTGCGCCGCCCATACCCGCAGTAAACACGTCGTCCATGTATTTTTTGAATGACCAAGGCACAGACATCCAGTTGATTGGGCTTTGGATGATCACGCGATCAGCCCATTCAAAGTGTGCGAGTTGCTCATCTACGTTGATCTCATCTTGCATTGTCACAACGCGAACCTCATGGCCTTTTGCTTGCAGAAGCGTCTGTGCTTTGTCGACAAGAGAAGCGTTTAAACGACCTTCTGAGTATGGTGATGGTTCGTGTGCGTTGATGATCAGTACGTTGCTCATGGGATTACCTTTAAATAAGTTCACAAGATGACGCAATAACCATTGTGCGTCGGATGTGGTTTATTATGGTAACCTAGAAATATAGTGCAATTAGTTAACTTTTAGTAACCTACTTGATTTTTTACTATATCACTGTTTTTAAAAGATATATTTTTTCAACTTTTTATTCATCGTTATTTCCCGATTAATTTTTTCATCGAGTTGTTGCATCTTCTACAGAGCAGGCGTACACTTTATCGCAATTCGACGATTAACTATTAAGGCCAGCGAATGAGTGATAAGTGCAACGACACGTGCGAAGTTGTTTTTCAGACAACACAACAACAGCTCGAGAAAGAACAAACTCTAGCAGCACAAGCAAAAGCTTTGTCACATCCAGCACGTTTGCGCATTCTGCATATCCTGCACACTCTCGATACCATGGGCGGTTGTTTGAACAGCGATTTGGTTTCTGAACTGGGTCTTGCGCAATCTACTGTTTCCGAGCACTTGCGCATTCTAAAGCAAGCTGGCTTTATCAGCGCCGAGCCAAACCCACCTAAGGTGTGTTACCGCATTCAACGCGACGCGTTTGATCAGTTCAATCTAGGATTTTCCAAGTTATTTGATTAATTCCCTTTGCACGCTGGTCAGGCGTGCAGAGATAAACTATACCTTTAACTATCGCCTTTCGACGATAAACGAATAAGAGAACACTATGACTACTCAAGTTTTAAATAGTGCCAGCGACAAAATGAGCTTCTTGGACCGTTACCTAACGGTGTGGATTTTTGTTGCAATGGCAATCGGTGTAGGTATTGGCGCAGCATTCCCTCAAGTTGCTGAGTGGAACGAGTCAATGTCAGTTGGTAGCACAAACGTACCGCTAGCGATTGGTTTGATTTTGATGATGTACCCGCCACTCGCAAAGGTGAACTACAACCTGCTAGGCACAGTGACGAAAGATAAAAAAGCAATCACGCTGTCTTTGGTCATGAACTGGATTGTCGGCCCTATTTTGATGTTCATCCTTGCATTGACTTTCCTAGGTGATCATCCGGGTTACATGGTCGGTATCATTCTGATCGGTCTTGCTCGTTGTATTGCGATGGTATTGGTATGGAACGATATCGGTGGTGGTAACAAAGAATACGGCGCAGCCCTAGTTGCACTAAACAGCGCTTTCCAAATCGTGACTTACAGTGTGATGGCATGGTTGTTCATCACTGTGTTGCCACCAGTCTTTGGCTACGAAGGTTTCGTGGTTGATATCTCGATGATGGACATCGCGGAAAGCGTTCTGATTTACCTTGGTATCCCATTCCTAGCGGGCTTCCTAAGCCGCAAATGGCTGGTCGCTGCGAAAGGTGAACAATGGTACAACGACGTATTCATCCCACGCATTTCACCAATTACGCTTATCGCCCTGCTTGCGACCATCGTACTGATGTTCAGCTTGAAAGGTGAAATGATTCTTGAACTGCCAATGGATGTATTCCGTGTAGCAATTCCACTGGCTATCTACTTTGTGTTGATGTTCTTTGTCAGCTTCTTCGTTGGTAAGAAAATGGGCATCGACTACGACAAAAACGCGTCAATTGCTTTCACGGCAACAGGCAACAACTTTGAATTGGCAATTGCGGTTTCTATCGCGGTGTTTGGCCTAAACTCAGACCAAGCTTTTGCTGGTGTCATTGGTCCACTGATCGAAGTGCCTGTATTGATTGCTTTGGTGAATGTAGCATTGCGAATGAAAGCCAAATATTATGGCTAACCTAAAAAGCACAAAAAATACAAAAGCGGTAAAACATTAACTCACTACCGTTTTAATATACTCGCTGGGCGTTAGGCCGAACTTACTTTTAAAGCGTTGGCTAAAACGCCCCTCTGACTGATAACCACACAACTGTGCGAGCATAGCAACGTTATACGAGCCATTTTGCATCAAGTAAAGTGCGTGATTTAAGCGCACTTCTGCCAATACTTCACGATACTGGGTACCTTCTTGTTTCAGTTTGCGTATCAATGTTGCTCGGCTCATAGCAAAGTGCCCCGCGACCATGTCTAATGGATGCTCATCCCCTGGAGAGCGCGATAAGTAACGACTAAGTTTCTGACTAAAAGAGATATGTGAACTCGAGAACAACCGATGCAATAACCCTCTCTCAGCTAGCTGCTGATATAGGCCCATAATCCAATAGCGTTGTGTCGCTTCACTTAAGCTTTCCCGCTCAAACGAAAACAAAGCATTTAACGTCGCTTTCAATGCTTTATCTGTCTCAACAACGGGTACATAGTTTCCTAATGCGTTGCTCATGCTTAGCTCCAACATTTCATCGCTAGGCACACAGTGAAAACTGAACATTCGAGAAAGAAATCGCCCTTGTAGAGGAAGGTTTTCAAAATTTAGGGATGCATTTGCTTCACAAAGCATGATATTTGGATGATGGATGTCGAGTACTTCATCATTCCAGAAAAGATGTTTATTCCCCTTAACAATCTGAATAAGGCTTGGGGAGTGAATCCTGACATTACGAAGCTTCTGCTGCTGCTCCGCACGAAACAGCGTAACCTGATATTGGTGACCCATTCTCTCCCCTTATATTCAATTATCGCGTGTAAGTCGTGGTTAATGTCGCTTTACCCAAAGCAACACTATTCAAAGTAAACCCTACAATGGCTGGTGGCGTGTTTTCATCCAAATTCAGTTCTTCAGTTGGCAATGCCCACACCGTAAACTGGTAACGATGCATCCCATCATTCTTTGGAGGACACGCGCCGCCGAACCCCGTTGTGCCGTAGTCAATACGAGATTCTTTGCCGCCTAACTTGTTCATATCAATGCCTCGAGGCAGCTCGCTAACGGTGGATGGAATATTAAACGCTATCCAATGCCAAAAACCACTGCCTGTTGGCGCGTCGGGGTCATACACGGTGATCGCAAAACTTTTTGTGCCCTTTGGAGCTTCTTTCCACATCAATTGTGGTGATTGATTCCCGCCATCACATCCCCAACCAGAGTATTCAAATGTCTTCGCCATCGGGTGGCCTTCTTGAATATCTCTACTCACGAGTTCAAATGCATGGGTAGAACCGACCGCAAAAACACTCAATGCCAAAACTGATTTGTAGATCGCTTTCATGTTTTTCTTCCTTTCAATGAATTCAACACTAGTGTAAGTACCCAGCAGTCCGAATCCTTGTCAGTAAGTATCAAAAAACACAAAATAATCTATAATTTTGACACTTTAAGATTCTAACACAAATTTCTTACTCTCTTAATTGCACTTGGTTTATGCTAATTAATCGCTCACGGAATAAGGAAGGAAAATGGAATTGGATATCTACGTGGTGGACGCCTTCACCGATACGCAATTCAAAGGCAACTCAGCAGCGGTGGTACCGTTAGAGGAATGGCTAGCCCCAGAATTGATGCAAAATATCGCGACAGAAAACAACTTGTCGGAAACGGCTTTTCTAAAATCCATTGGCGCAAACCGATATGAGATTCGTTGGTTCTCTCCTATAACTGAAATCGACTTTTGTGGACACGCCACACTGGCCTCGTCGTTAGTGCTGTTTGATGAGCTTGGCATTAATGGCACGATTGAATTTCATACTCTGGAAGTAGGAACCCTCACCGTAGAGAAGAATGCGCAAGGTAAGATCGAGATGACGTTCCCTGCTCGTCTTCCAAAAGCCGTTTCTGATATTCCCTCGGCATTGATTGAAGGCCTAAGTTGCGATGTGGAACGCGTACTGCTTAGCCCTCAAGCGTATTTCGTGGTGGTCGACAGCCAACAGGAGGTACTTGAGGTTCAATACCGTTCAGAGCACCTCAAGACACTCGCTCCTTACGATGTGGTCGTTACCGCGAAAGGCGATCAACAAGACTTTGTATCTCGTTACTTTTGGCCTGCAAATGGTGGTGACGAAGACCCCGTAACTGGCTCGATTCACGCTGGATTAGCACCGTTCTGGGCAGAAGCGTTAGGCAAAACATCACTGGTCGCTTACCAAGCTTCTCAGCGCGGAGGTATTTTGCACTGTGAAGTTACTGACGAACAAGTAAGAGTATCTGGCGACGGCGTGCTCTACATGAAAGGCAAGATTTTTGTTTAAATGATATTCACGTAATCAACTAAAAGAGCCAAGTAAAGCACGGCTTCAGCAGGATAAAGCCAGTTTCAATAATTAATCAATTGATGAATATTGAAGGAATTAACTTCCTAGCCGGATAAAACTGACTCACGTTACACTGAATGCAGTCCCACACTCTTCTATAGCTTGATACGAGTTCGAGCTCACCTTCTTAGAGGAAGCGTCGCATGATGAAGCGAATCATTCTTGGCACCCTAGTCCTGACTCTTTTAACTGCCTGTTCCAAAGATGACGGACAGCAAGCCCTTGGCACATTAGAACGTGACCGCGTAACCTTTACTGCCACCTCTAGCGAGATAATTCGTGCCCTACCCATTAAGGAAGGCAGCCAAGTCACCGAAGGAGAAGTGCTGGTTCAGCTCGATACAAAGAACCAAGAAGCCGTTTTAGCTCACGCCGTAGCTGAACAAGCCAAGGCTGACGCTTATCTTTTAAAATTGACCAATGGTGAGCGACCAGAAGACATTGCAGCAGCGCAAGCACGCGTTGCCAGAGCGGAAGCTCAATTGGTTGAAGCGCAAAAGAACTACCAACGTAAAGCGGAGTTAGTTCGCAAGAAACTCATCAGTCAATCAGAAAAAGACACCGCTTTAGCAGCCAGAGATTCTGCCCGTGCAGAGCTAGACTCCTCACAAGAAGAGTTCAGCAAACTGACCGCTGGCTCTCGTCCTGAAGATATTGAACAAGCGAAAGCCGCACTCATGGCTGCAAAAGCCGATGTAGCACTGCAAGAACAAAAGCTGGCAGAACTCACCATCACGGCCACGCGAGATGGCTTGTTAGATAACCTACCGTTTAACCTTGGTGAACGCGTTCCTGTGAATGGCATTGTTGCCGTAATTCAAGCGAGCCGCGTCCCATACGCCCGTGTTTATGTTCCTGCCAATTATCGAGTCAACTTTGTGCCGGGTAAAACGGTTAACGTGCATGTAGATGGCGTTGAGCAACCATATAGCGGCACCGTTCGTTGGGTAGCGACTGAGCCTTCATTCACACCTTATTTCGCGCTTACCGAGGAAGAACGCTCTCGTTTGATGTACCTAGCAGAAGTCGACCTTCAAGACTCAGCAAAATCCTTGCCTTCAGGTATACCAGCGCAAGTGGATTTGGTGGAGTAAGCCAATGACCGAATTCGCGATTCAAGCTGAAAATGTAGTGAAGAAGTTTGGTGACTTCACCGCCATCAACAACATCACGCTTAATGTGCCTAAAGGCAGTATTTATGGTTTTCTTGGCCCTAACGGCTGCGGTAAATCGACAACCATTCGAGTATTGACGGGATTGCTTAGCCCAAGTGAGGGCAATGTTGATGTACTCGGGCTAGAGATCCCAAAACAATCTGAGCTTCTGCGCCTCAAGATTGGCTACATGACGCAAAAGTTCTCCCTTTATGATGACCTGACGGTTCAAGAGAATCTTGAGTTTATTGGACAAATCTTTGGTATGGAAACCAAGGCCCTAAAAGCTCGCATCGAAGAACAACTAGCCACCTACGGTCTCGACCAACTACGCAAACAGCGCGTCGGCGGAATGAGTGGCGGGCAGAAACAACGCTTGTCTCTCGCCGCAGCCACCATGCATAAACCAGAACTGTTGTTTCTCGATGAACCCACGTCTGCGGTTGACCCAGAGAACCGACGCGATTTCTGGGAGCAATTGTTTGATCTCTCTGACCAAGGTACGACGATTTTGGTCACTACGCACTACATGGATGAAGCAGAACGCTGTCATCGTCTGGCGATTATGGAAGCCGGGGAAATCCGCGCCGATGGTGAGCCAGAAGAACTCATGGCGCAAATGGGCGTTAACATCGTCGAAGTCAAAGCGGATAACTTACGCGAGCTAAAAGAGAAAGTCATTCAGCGCGAAGAAGTCCGTTCTGCCGCACAGCTCGGCATTCGCTTACGCATTTTGATCCACGAGCACATCGAACAACCGATCGAATGGTTAACCCAAACCTTTCCTGAGCTTGATGGCTGCGAGATGAACATTGCTCGCCCGAGCTTGGAAGATGTGTTTGTCAGCGTGACGGGAGAAGGTCGCCAATGATGAAATCTATTGCCCGCATGAAAGCGGTGATGATCAAAGAGATCCGTCAGCTTTCACGTGACCGCATTACCTTTGGCATGGTCGTGATGATCCCGCTAATTCAGCTTCTGCTGTTCGGCTTTGCCATTAATACCGATATTCGCAACATTCCCGTTGGCGTCGTCGATCAAAGTGGCAGCACTGCCGGGCGTGTGATCACCGAGTCCGTCAAAGTCACACAAGTGGTCGATGTGGTCGAAACCTTTGCTACCGCTTCAGAAGCCGAGCAAGCCATTCAAGACGGTTTGGTGCGAGCGGCTTTAATTCTGCCTAGCGACTTAACCCAACGTATGGTACAAGGCAGAGAGCTTGGCCAGTGGATTGTAGATGGTTCAGACACCATGATCAGTTCTGCGATTCTCTCACTGCAAACCATGCCGTTAACGGATTTTGATTTTGAGATACGCCCTGCCCCAACCAAAACCTTTGAAGTGGCGCTGTATTACAACCCGAGTAGGCGCTCGGCGGTGAACATTGTCCCCGGTTTATTGGGCGTGATTCTGACCATGACGATGATCTTGTTCACCAGTGCAGCCATTGTTCGAGAACGGGAACGCGGTAATTTAGAGTTACTGATTACTACGCCAATCCACTCCATCGAACTCATGGTAGCGAAGATCATTCCATACATCTTTGTTGGTCTGATTCAGGTGTTTATCATTTTAGGCTTGGGACACTGGATATTTGGCGTGCCGATAAACGGCGCCATTAGTCAGATACTGTTTGGTACGCTGCTGTTTATCGCCGCGAGTTTAACCTTAGGTTTGGTGATATCCACCATTGCGACGACGCAGCTTCAAGCAATGCAGATGACGGTGTTTATTCTTTTGCCATCGATTCTTCTGTCCGGATTTATGTTCCCTTATGAAGGAATGCCCATCGCGGCACAATGGATATCCGAAGCGCTGCCTGCCACCCACTTTATGCGAATTATTCGTGGTGTGGTGCTGCGTGGTGCAGACCTAATAGAGCTATGGCGAGATACAGTTTGGTTACTTGGATTCACCGTTATCGGCCTTATTGTCGCTTCATTTCGCTTCAAAAAATCACTCGACTAATCCCACGATATTGCGTTCATTCCTTAAAAACAAAAATAGCCCCAACGAAGGGCTATTTTTTGTTTGTGTATTCATACACTGTGCTATCGAGCTCAACTCTCAGACAATATTAATAGTACTCACCGTAGGAACAATCTCGTAAATCGGAAATATTGTAGTTTTTCAAAGAGTTTATTTTAAAGTTGAA
Source organism: Vibrio sp. YT-17 (assembly GCF_033337375.1). NCBI lineage: Bacteria > Pseudomonadati > Pseudomonadota > Gammaproteobacteria > Vibrionales > Vibrionaceae > Vibrio > Vibrio sp. YT-17. Next base: position 123,373 of record NZ_JAWOQP010000015.1, on the reverse strand, counting down.
CACTACCTGTTTACAGACAACGCCTTCGCGATCCGTGTACGTGATAATACCTTCACTGTACGCTCGCTGACCATCAGAGGATGTCACGTCAGCAACAAGTTCCAAATGGCCCTTATGCGCGTCTACGCGATTCATCATCTCAAACACATCTACCCACTCTTCGCGATTTGCCATTTGTATTAGCATCGACTTCGCCTGTGTTTCCAACTGCTGGGGGTATACATAATAACGGTTGTAACCAAAGTACGCGCACATAAGTAATAAAACGAGTGCAAATGAGGTTGTTCTTGTCATACAAGCTTCCTCTTGTTGTTATAAAAATCTTGCTTCGTTAATTCAGTATAGGAAGCGAGCAAAGTTTAGGTTATAGAACTTGCCCAAATAACAGAGGACAGTCAGAGACAGTCAATTCTATGACAAGCTCAACAACAAACTTTATTGCACTCTCATCATGGGCTTGAACAAAAATACGCCATAGAGACAGTAAGAAGTAAGAAGGGAAAACTAACCGGAGCGCGGTGATAACAGAAAAGTAAAAGGAGTTTGAAGAAAAAGACAATCCGAGTGAATGTAGTGAGAGCGGAAATCAAGATTAGATTATCTGCCCATCAACTAGGCTCAAATTGTCAGTGACAACAACGTGACTCACCGAGTTTAAACGTGTTGGTAACTATCTTCGAGAGACTCTGTCTGCGTTGTCTTTTCGCTCACTTCCACTTTAACCGCAGCGACCTTGAACTCAGGGATCTTCGCATGCGGATCAGTAGCCGTTGTCGTTAGGCGGTTGACTGGCGATTCAACAAAGTGGAATGGAATGAACACCACTCCTTTTTGAATACGCTTAGTCACAAAGGCATCAATCTCAATGCTGCCGCGACGTGTAGACACCGTCAGACGTTGACCATTACTGATGCCTAGCGCTTCTGCGTCTTCCACACTCACCATCGCACGTGGGCCAGCAAGGTTATCCAACCCTTTGGTTTTGCGCGTCATGGTTCCAGTATGGAACTGCTCAAGTACGCGACCCGTCGTTAACACAAGTGGGTACTCTTCGTCTGGCAGCTCAGCCGCATAACGGAACGGTACACCCACCATTTGCCCTTTACCACGAGTAAACTGGGTTTGGTGCATGATGCGAGTACCCGCAGGGTTGTTCTTGTTGCTCGGCCATTGTACACCGTTTGGCGTAATGGCATCCCAACGAAGACCCGCGTATTGAGGTGTCACTCGTGTGATTTCATTGGTGATATCAGACACGCAGTGGTAATCCCAATCACTGCCCATAGCATTGGCGATTTCTTGAATAATCCACCAATCTTCTTTCGCTTCACCCGGCGCCGTGACAACCGGACTCACACGCTGAACACGACGTTCCGTATTGGTGAAGTGCCCTGCTTTCTCTGCAAACGAGCAAGAAGGTAGAACCACATCCGCGTATTGAGCGGTTTCCGTTAGGAAGATGTCTTGAACCACTAAGAAATCGAGCGCTTCTAAGCCTTCAATCACGTGCGCTTGGTTCGGGTCACTCAATACTGGGTTCTCACCCATGATGTACATACCACGAACGTCACGATGGCAAACCGCATCAATGATTTCTGTCAGGGTTAGACCTTGCTCAGAAGGCAGATTTGGCGCGTTCCATTCAATCGCAAACTTCTGACGCACAATTGGGTTGTATACCTTTTGATAGCCCGGGAAGCTGTTTGGCAAAGCGCCCATATCACACGCGCCTTGCACGTTAGATTGACCACGCAGCGGGTTGATACCACCACCTTCAATACCGATGTTGCCACACAGCAATTGCAGGTTAGCGATAGAACGCACGTTGTCGTGACCTGTCGTGTGCTGAGTAATACCCATCGAGTAGTACACAGCGGTACGATCTGCCGTGCCAATCATACGCGCCATTGCTTGAATGTCTTCGGCTTTAACACCCGTAACCAATTCCACTTTATCGAGGTTGTAAGCTGGCGACATTACTTCTTGCAGTAAGGTATCAAAGCCGTCGACACGTTCTTCGATGTACTCTTGATCGTACCAGCCGTTCTTAATGATCTGCTGCATGACACCATTTAGGAGCATCACATCCGTACCCGGACGATGCGCCATATACAGCTCAGCATGCTCTGCCATATCGACACGTTTCGGGTCAGCCACAATCAAGCGAGCGCCGTGGTGACGAATTGCTTGTTTGATGTGTGAAGCGATGATCGGGTGTGCTGATGTAGTATCCGAACCGATAATAAAGATCACATCCGAGTGCTTAATGCTTGGAATGTCGTTGGTCATTGCACCACTACCCAGTGACGCCTCAAGACCGGTTACACTCGATGCGTGACACAAACGCGCACAGTGGTCGACGTTGTTAGTGCCTAGTTCACGACGGACAAATTTTTGGAACGCGTAGTTGTCTTCGTTGGTGGTTTTCGCTGAAGAGAAACCCGCCAATGCGTTGCTGCCAAAATCTTGCTTGATGCCAGAGAACTTGCTTGCAATCAGTTGAATCGCCTCTTCCCAACTCGCAGGCTGCAACCAACCGTCTTTACGAATCAAAGGCGTGGTAAGACGCTCTTCACTGCCGATGAAATCAAAACCAAAGCGCCCTTTCACACACAGCATGCCTTGGTTCACTGGCGAGTCACCGCCCTTCACGTAACGAATCGTATTGGTTGCTTCGTCCACGAACATAGTCAACTTACAACCCACACCACAGTACGTACAAATGGTGTCGACCGCTTTCAGATCTTCAGTACGACCTTGTGAGCGGTCACGACTATCGACCATCGCGCCCGTTGGACACACTTGAACGCACGCGCCACATTGCACGCAGTTCGAATCGCCCATTAGGGTTAAGCCATTCTTGTTACTTCCAAAGTGTGGACGGTCGTCAGGACGTAATGCAGGACGACCTTGTTTGTCGCACACAAAGTTCAGTACGCCGTGCACGGCTTTGTCACGACACGCTTGGATACACTGACCACAGCTAATACAGCGGTTGGCATCAAACTCAATAAACTCAGAGCTACGGTCAACTTCGTACTTATGACGCAAGTCTTTCGCACGAAGATCTAACCAATCTTGATGCGATTTAATCTGTAAGGAGAAGTCAAAGCTTTGCTCAGCTTCATATTCGGTGGAGTAATCACGCAGCGCACAATCGGTATTTGCCTGACAGCCACATTCTAGACAGCGCGCCGCTTCCTTCATCGCTTCTTCGTTATCAAAGCCCAACTCCACTTCAGCGAAGCTTTGCTCGCGTTGCGCTGGAGTCAGCTCAGGCATGATAGATCGAGCGACTTTCTGGATGTTCTCGAAGTGAAGCGGGTCGACTTGAGAGAGCTTCTTCTCTTTACGCGAGTTAAACGCCGCCTTTGGCATATCTGCCATATCGCCATTCAAAAACAGATCAATGGCTTTTGCCGCAACGCGGCCATCTCCCACGGCTTCAACTGCCGTTGCAGGACCACGGCGGAAATCACCAATACTGAAGATGTTGCCCGTGCCGGTGTGCATGGTCTTTTCATCTGCATCAGAGGTGTTCCAGCGTGTAAGCGGAATCGACAAATCTTCACCTTCGAGGAAGCTCAGATCTGGCTTTTGCGATACTGCTGCAATCACGGTGTCGAACTCTTCGGTAAAGAACTCGCCGGTTGGTTTAGGGCTGCGACGACCAGATGCATCCGGTTCACCCAACGCCATGCGCTCTAGGCGAATCGCATTCACGCGTCCGGTTTCATCGGCAAGGTTTTCTGCAGGGTTGGTCAAGAAGTGGAATTTCACCCCTTCGTGTTCCGCTTCGACAATCTCGTAGTCTTCTGCCGGCATTTCGTCACGGGTACGACGGTAAATCAACGTGGTGTCTGCACCAGCACGACGCGCAGTACGAGCACAGTCAATTGCCGTGTTACCACCACCGATCACCGCGACTTTCTGACCCGTTACATAGTTTTGCTCGGTAACGTAATCTTTGAGGTAATCAACGCCTAAATAGCAACCTTCAAGTTCGCTGCCTGTGTAATGCATTTCGACCGCTTGAGACGCGCCGACCGCCAAACACACTGCGTCGTATTCTTCGCTCAATTGAGAAAGCGTGAAATCCACACCCAGCTTTTGATTGGTGTGAACTTGCATGCCATTGCGGCACATCAGTTCGATTTCTTTATCGAGAATGTCTTTTGGCAAACGGTATTCTGGAATGCCATAACGCAACCAACCGCCCGCTTTTGGCATGGATTCAAAAACCGTAACGTCATAGCCTTCGTTCGATAGGTAGTAGCCAGCTGTCAGACCACCAGGACCACTGCCGACGACGGCAATGTTCAAACCTTTGCTTGGTTTCTTTTCTGGTACGTAGGCTTCATGTGCAGACAAATCCGCATCCGCGGCATGACGTTTTAGCTGACGAATTGCGATTGGTTCATCGACTAACGAGCGGCGACATTCGCTCTCACAAAATGCAGGACATACGCGGCCAATCGATAGTGGCATAGGAAGCGTACGCTTAATCACTTCAATCGCTTTTTGATGATCGTTTTGTGCGATGTGATAAAGGTACGATTGGATATCCACGCCCGCAGGACACGCGGTTTTACATGGCGCTTCACAATCGGCGTAATGGTCCGTCATGATGCGGTTGAGTGCTTTTCTGCGGTGCTCGCTTAATTGTTCTGATTGCGTGACCACATTAAGGCCGCGGTAAACTTCAAGTTCACACGCACGCTTAGTACCGCCGCTTTCGACTTCAACCACACACAAGTCACACGGTACTTTTTCATTACTTTTGTTCATTCCGCACAGCGATGGGATCTCGACCCCACACACTTTTGCTGCTTCTAAAAGGGTTAGACCCTCTTCTACAATTCTATATTTTCCATCGATGACAATTTCTATCATGCAACCCCCGCAGCAAAGCAAATCCAAATCTGCACAAGTAAAACCATGCATTCTATAAGGATAATCATTTGTAAGACAAGTTAGTGTGATGTAAAACTTATAAACCACATTTTTCACGTGTCATAAAAAGCGAGGGCTTCTTTCGCTAACTTTCAACACTCGGTGTTTAACAAACGTTTTACTCCCTCGAAAGAGCGAAAACTGAAGGGGTGGACTATTTTGATAATAAGAGTAATAAATGATTGACCTTACCCTTAGGTTAACCTTTAGAATCGAAGGGTTTTCATCATTTTCATCAAACACATGGGAAAGGGTATGCACTTAAAATCGCTGCATACAATCTGGTTAACTCTCTTCACAACGCTAGTACTATTGGTATCTAGTGTGGCGAACAGTGAGCCGTTGATGAATATTCAAATGATGTCTACTGGCATGGCTCACCATCCTTCTATGATGAGTGACATCGAACACTGCGGTATGCCTGGCATGATGGACGTCTCCATGACTGACGGTTCTATGTCCGAAGATGGCGATGCAAGAGAAACCAGCATGAACTGTGGTGGAGGCTCCGGCATGGTTCATACCTGCTGTACTGCCGCGTGTACGATAGTTTTCGTCCCCCTACCGAATCCTGTCAATAGCCCGATGCCCGTCGTCTATCGCGCAACTATTACTCCTGAAGTTGCTTCCCCAGTCGTACACGTCAGCCGCGACCTGTACCGACCTCCTATAGCCTAAATCCGTCCTAGCATTCGACCCTGCACATCTATCGCAGGTTGTTTTAATGCGCCTGAACGATGAGGTAACAAGGCTTTACTGTTCCCGCAATAAAATCCGCACCTCCATCGATCCGGCGAACACTGGATTTAGATTATGGATATCAAACCATACCGCTTAGCTGCACCTATTTTTATGGTGGCTCTGGTCGCTGCGCCAACCTTGGTTAACGCCGCTGGTAAAGAGACGCACGCAGCACAAAATTCCGCATCAAGTGAGCGAGCTTCAACGACCAAGCTTACCCAACTGATCAACGTCGCTTTGAGTAACGATGGCAATCGTAAGCAATACTCAGCGCAATCTGCTGCCATGCGTGAAACGGGCGTCGCAAGTGCAACCTTGATGGACCCAAAACTGAAAGTGGGTTTTGGTGGCTTGCCTGTCGACAGCTTCAAATTCGATGAAGACCCAATGACCAACATCTCCGTTGGTTTAATGCAACAGTTTGAGCGTGGCTCTACGCTTGATTTACAGCAGAAGAAAGCCAATCAACAAGCCGACGGCCTTGGGCTTCAAGTGCATGCTCGTGAGCTTGAGGTAGCCAACAGCATGACTCAACTTTGGTTAGAGCTTGGTTACCAGCAACGCGCTGAGCAAATCATGCTTGAGAATCGCAAGTTGATGAAGGAAATGGAAAGCTTTATTCAAACCAATTACTCGATTGGCAAGAGTGAAGCGCAAGACCTACTCAACGCGCAACTTCAAGTGAGTAAGCTAGACGAGAAACTGCAAGCCAACGCACAAATGCAAAGTCGTCTTATCTCTCAACTCTCCGAATGGTTGGGGTCAGATTGGTTGGCAAACGAACAGGCTCTGCACGCGAGCAATCAACTTAATTGGGACACACTGAATAGCAAACTTGCTGCGAGTCAGAATTCCACCAAGCATTATCAGCAACTCAGCCAACACCCGATGGTTAAGATGGCCGACGCCAGCATTTCTGCCAATAAAACGCAGGTGGAAATTGCTGAGCAAGCCTACAACCCACAATTTGGCGTCGAAGTAATGTACGCCTACCGCCAAGCCGACAACATGATGGGCGAACCCGCTTCTGACTTGGTCAGCGCTTACTTAACCATGGACATTCCACTGTTCACTGGTGACCGCCAAGATCGCAATCTTGCTGCCGCTCAATACCAAGTTGGTGCGGCACAATCGCAAAAAGACACCTTACTAACGCAGATGAATGCCAAGGTGAACACTTTGCTGGTTGATCGCGGCAACTTAACCCAACGCTTAGAACGTTATCAATCCACCTTATTGCCTCAAGCGAAAGCGCGCATTCAAGCCGTTGAGCGGGGTTATCAAAACAACACAGCGCAGTTTAACGATGTGATTTCTGCCACTACTGACGAGTTGGCTCTGCAATTGGAGCAACAACGTCTGCTGACCGATCTCAACATCGCAAACAGCAATTTAGCCACCCTACTCGGTGGTTTCGACTATCAAGTCGAGCAACCAGAACTGTCTGAATTTAAAAAATAATAAGGTAAAACAATGAAAACATTAAAAATTGCAACCATCGCGCTGATTGTTGGTGGTGCTTTAGGGTTTGGTGCTAATTATTTTCTTACGGGCTCGGCTCGCGACATGAGTGTGATGGGTGGCGATTCTGGTGCAAGCTCCAATGATCCACTTTACTGGGTTGCCCCAATGGATCCGAATTACAAACGCGACAAGCCGGGTAAATCCCCAATGGGCATGGATTTGATCCCGGTTTACGCAGAAGATCTATCCAGTGAACAAGACGCACCGGGTACTGTGACTATCGACCCTTCAGTAGAAAATAACCTCGGGGTTAAAACCGCAAACGCGACACTGCAACAGCTATCACCACGCATCGAAACGGTTGGCTATATTGCCTTTGATGAAAGTCTGTTATGGCAAACCAACGTTCGTGTGGCGGGTTGGGTAGAAAAACTCTCCATCAATGCCGTGGGTGAGAAAGTGAAGAAAGGCGATGTGCTTTTCACGCTCTACTCTCCTGAACTGGTTAAAGCACAAGAAGAATTGCTGAATGCGTACCGCACTGGCCGCAAAGGTCTGGTAAAAGGCGCGACCGAACGCTTGGTAACGCTTGGGGTTGACCGTGCTCAAATCAAATCCATTACTCGTAGTGGTAAAGCATCGCAAACCATTGAAATCAAAGCGCCTGCTGATGGCGTTATCGCGAGCTTAAACGTGCGTGAAGGTGGCTATTTGTCCCCTGCTCAAGCGGTGATCAGTGCAGGTCCTTTGGACAATGTTTGGGTTGATGCGGAAGTCTTTGAGCGTCAAGCGCACTGGATGAAAGCGGGCTCTCAAGCCACGATGACCCTTGACGCGATTCCGGGCAATGAATGGCAAGGTGTTGTCGATTACGTGTACCCAATCCTCGATCCGAAAACACGTACGTTGCGTGTGCGCCTTAAATTCCCTAACCCAGATGGCGCATTGAAGCCAAACATGTTCGCCAACATTGCCCTTCAACCTGTCACTGATGACGCAGTATTAACGATTCCTAAATCATCTGTTATCCGCTCTGGCGGTATGACTCGCGTTGTTCTGGCGGAAGGTGATGGCAAATACCGTTCTGCTCGAATTGAAGTTGGCCGCGAAGCTGGCGAACAAATCGAAGTATTACAAGGACTTAAACAAGGCGATAAGATCGTTACTTCATCTCACTTCATGCTCGATTCTGAATCAAGCCAGTCGGCGGATCTGTCTCGCATCAATGGTGTAGAAGCAGCGGCAGAAACAGCATGGGCCAAAGGTGAAATCACAGACGTAATGAAAGATCACCGCATGCTGACCATCAACCACCAACCTCTACCAGAATGGGATTGGCCGGGCATGGTAATGAACTTCACTTTCGCAGATGGCGTTGAAATGGGTGACTTGAAAAAAGGTCAGGCTATCGAATTTGAAATGCAAAAGACGGAGTCCGGTCAGTACCAAATCATCGACTACAAGGCAGACAACAGCGTCATTGCCGCAGAGGTTTGGCTAACTGGTGACATCACAATGCTGATGGCTGATTTTGGCATGATCACCTTAAACCACCTACCGGTTGCAGAATGGAACTGGGATGCTGGCGAGATGAACTTCTCTGTCGGTGAAGATGTTGATCTATCGGGTTTTGAAGAAGGACAGAAAGTTCGGTTTCTAGTTGAAAAACAAGGATCTGACTACGTTCTTAGACAGCTAGTTCCTGCAACAACAGCCGTCGAGGGTTAATTATGATCAATGCTATTATTCGTTGGTCACTGAGTAACCGATTCCTAGTGTTGGTCGCGACCTTAGCCCTTATATTAGGCGGACTTTACAGTGTAAAGAATACGCCTGTTGATGCGATTCCGGATCTTTCTGATGTGCAAGTGATCATCAAGACAAGCTATCCGGGTCAAGCTCCTCAAGTCGTCGAGGATCAAGTTACTTACCCACTCACCACCGCCATGCTTGCCGTGCCGGGAGCTGAGACGGTTCGTGGCTACTCTTTCTTTGGTGACTCTTACGTTTATATCATTTTCAACGATGATACCGACATGTACTGGGCACGTTCACGCGTGTTGGAGTACTTAAGCCAAGTAGCACCAAAGCTGCCACCGAACGCAAAACCAACCCTAGGTCCTGATGCAACGGGCGTAGGCTGGGTTTACAGCTACGTATTACAAGACAAAACCGGCAAGCATGATTTGGCGGATCTCCGCAGCCTGCAAGACTGGTTCCTGAAGTACGAATTGCAAACCGTGGATGGCGTTTCTGAAGTCGCTACCGTGGGCGGTATGGTGAAGCAGTATCAAGTGCAGATTGATCCTGCCAAGCTGCGTGCGTACAACCTCACTTTGCAACAAGTGAACATGGCAATCCAAAACGGCAACCAAGAAACCGGCGCGTCCGTTATCGAAGTTGCGGAAGCCGAACACATGGTTCGTACCACGGGTTACCTAACCAGCATTGAAGACATCAAGTCACTGCCGCTAAAAGTCACTGAGAAAGGCACGCCGTTGCTATTAGGTGATATCGCAGACATTAACCTTGGCCCACAAATGCGCCGTGGTATCTCAGAGCTGAATGGCGAAGGTGAAGCGGTCGGTGGCGTTATCGTGATGCGCTTTGGTGAAAACGCCAGTGAAGTGATTGCAAAAGTCAAAGACAAACTCGCAGACCTACAACGCAGCCTGCCAGAAGGCGTGGAAATTGTTGCAACTTACGATCGCTCTACCCTTATCGATTCAGCGATAGAAAACCTCTGGAAGAAGCTTGCAGAAGAGTTCATCGTCGTTGCGATTGTGTGTGCGTTGTTCCTGTTCCACATTCGTTCTTCATTGGTTATCGCTCTGAGCCTACCGGTTGGCATTCTCACTGCGTTTATCGTAATGCATTGGCAAGGCATCAACGCCAACATCATGTCCCTTGGTGGTATCGCGATTGCCATCGGTGCCATGGTAGATGGTGCAATCGTGATGATTGAAAACGTTCACAAGCACATTGAACGAACGCCACTTACCGACAAAAACCGCTGGCAAGTAATTGGCAAAGCCGCAGAAGAGGTTGGCGCACCGCTGTTCTTCTCGTTGCTGATTATTACTCTTAGCTTCGTACCGGTGTTCGCCTTAGAAGGCCAAGAAGGCAAGATGTTCTCGCCGCTTGCGTTCACTAAGACGTACGCCATGGCAGCGGCAGCAGGTTTGGCGATCACACTCGTCCCTGTTCTTATGAGCTACTTCATTCGCGGTAAGGTGTTACCGGAACACAAAAACCCGGTTAACCGCGGCTTGGTCGCGCTGTACCGCCCGCTGTTGAACACCAGCTTAAAATACCCTAAGACCATGATTGTTATCGCATTAGGCCTAATGGCATCGGCTTACTACCCAACCAGTAAACTGGGTAGCGAGTTCATCCCTCCGCTGGATGAAGGCGACTTGATGTACATGCCAACGACCTATCCGGGTATCTCAATTGGTAAGGCGCGCGAGCTTCTACAACAGACCAACAAGCTGATCAAAACCGTTCCAGAAGTGAAAACCGTATGGGGCAAGATTGGCCGAGCTGAGACCGCAACCGATCCAGCACCACTCACCATGATCGAAACCGTGATTCAGTTGAAGCCACGCGACCAATGGCGTGAAGGCGTAACAACCGAGTCACTACGCAAAGAGTTCGACAAACTGGTTCAGTTCCCTGGTCTTACTAATGCTTGGGTAATGCCGATCAAAACGCGTATCGACATGCTGGCAACGGGCATCAAAACCCCTATCGGCATTAAGATCGCCGGACCCGATCTGAAAGTGATTGAGAAGATCGGTTCCCAGCTGGAGCCAATTCTTAATGGCGTACAAGGTATAGCATCGGTTTACGCAGAACGTGTCGCAGGTGGTCGTTATGTCACGATCGACATTAAACGTCGTGCCGCAGCGCGTTATGGCTTAAGCATCAAAGACGTTCAACAAGTGATCTCTACTGCGGTAGGCGGTATGAATGTGGGTGAAACCATCGAAGGCTTGGAGCGTTACCCAATCAACGTTCGTTACCCACAAGACTACCGTGACTCAGTGGTAAAATTGCAAAACTTACCGTTAGTGACACCAAATGGCGCTCGTATTGCACTGGCTGACGTAGCGGACATTCGTTACGAAGACGGTCCTCCAATGATCAAGACAGAGAACGCACGCCCGAACGGCTGGGTGTTTGTCGACATCGATGGTCGTGACCTTGGCTCTTACGTCGTGGAAGCACAGCAAGTCGTGGCCGATCAGTTGGAGCTTCCTGCGGGTTACTCGTTGGCTTGGTCTGGTCAATACGAATACATGGAACGTGCGAAAGACCGCTTGAGTGTCGTGGTACCAATCACTATCGCCATCATTATGCTGCTGCTTTACTTCAGCTTCCGTCGCGTTGGCGAAGTGATGATCATCATGCTTACCCTACCGCTCGCTATGGTTGGTGGTTTGTGGCTCATGCATATCCTCAACTACAACTTCTCGATTGCTGTTGGGGTCGGCTTTATTGCCCTCGCAGGCGTCGCGGTTGAAATTGGGGTCATCATGCTCGTCTACCTCAACCAAGCATGGCACTACAAAAAGCTGGATGCGGAAGAGAGCCAACAGAAGCTTGAGGCGAAAGACCTAACCGATGCCATTCGTGAAGGTGCAGGCCTGCGTGTCCGCCCAGTAATGATGACGGTACTGACGGTCATTATTGGTCTGATTCCGATCATGTACGGCGAAGGTACAGGATCAGAAGTAATGCAACGCATCGCCGCACCAATGATTGGCGGTATGGCATCGGCACTGCTGCTGACGCTGTTGGTACTTCCAGCCATCTTCAAGCTGTGGAAACAACGTGAGTTGCGCCCAAACAACTCAACTCCGAGCCAAACAAGCACGCAAACTGGCAACCAAATCGAAAACGCCGACAGCACAGATCGCACTGATAACAAGGCTTAATCCTTACCTTCCTCTCAAACATGCCGTTTGAGGGGAAGCAACCAAGTTATTAATGAATTAAAACAAGGATATAAAAATGAAAAAGACACTAATCACTCTTGCTCTAGCCCTAACAACAACGACTGCGTTTGCCCAAATGGATCATTCAAACATGGACCATGGCAACATGAAGCATGAAAACATGGACCACGGCAGCATGAAGATGGACCACAGTAAAATGGACCATTCAAACATGATGGATATGCCGGGCATGTCGGCAGTAGGTATGCCAGCAAAAGGGGCAAAGCCAGACAAGGTGGTACACGTAATCTTGGGTGATGACATGACCATCAAGTTCAAAAAAGACGTTAAGATTGAGCCAAACGATGTGGTGCAGTTTGTAGTCATGAACACCGGTAAGATCAACCACGAGTTTACGATTGGTTCGGCTAAAGAGCAGCTAGAACATCGTGAAATGATGAAGACAATGAGCGGTGATCATATGCACGACTCGGGCAACTCTGTGACGGTCGAACCAGGCAAAGCGAAGCAGTTGTTGTGGCACTTCCACGGTGACAACAAGGTTGAGTTCGCGTGCAACATTCCGGGCCATGCAGAATCGGGCATGGTTAAAAAGATTGAACTGTAAGTAATTATCCAACTAGACAAAGGAGCTGATGATTCAGCTCCTTTTATTTCTGGATCAAACTATTCGTTAGCTCATGATAAGAAATTCTGAGCCAGTGTCTCACGCTAAGATATTTTTGTGACCGAATCACCGACGTAATATATAAGCCAAACTACAGGCCTTGATAGCAACACTCTTCTCCCCATATTGAGACCGTTTAAGCGTATTGCAAAGAATCCTACATAAAATAGACATAGATTTAACAGTGTTTAGAGTATTGGCTCGTTATAGTTTACGTGACATCGCTACCGTGCGAACTAAAACTAAAATTGAAGAACACGATCCATGAAAAAGTTATTTTTGTTGGCTGGGCTAATGGTTTGCTCAACCCTAAGTTACGCGTCCCAACTGAATGAGGACATTTCTCTCCTCGAGCAACAAACCTCAAGCAGAATTGGGGTGTCAGTTTGGGATACCCAAGCAGACGAGCGTTGGGATTACCGTGGCGATGAACGCTTCCCACTCATGAGCACATTCAAAACCCTAGCTTGTGCCAAAATGTTAAGTGATATGGACAGCGGTAAGCTAAGTAAAAATGCGACCGCAAAAGTCGATGAGCGCAGTATCGTTGTATGGTCTCCAGTGATGGATAAGCTCGCAGGCCAAAACACACGCATAGAGCACGCGTGTGAAGCCGCTATGTTAATGAGTGATAATACTGCAGCCAACTTGGTATTAAATGAAATTGGCGGCCCTAAGGCCGTAACAATGTTTCTGCGAACAATTGGAGATAAAGCAACGCGCCTAGACAGAATAGAACCTCGCTTGAACGAAGCCACACCAGGCGACAGCCGCGACACAACCACACCTAACGCCATACTAAACACTCTACGAACTTTGGTCGAAGGCGAAACGTTGTCTTATGAGTCTCGTGTGCAATTAAAAATCTGGATGCAGGACAACAAAGTTTCAGACTCGTTAATGCGTTCTGTATTACCAACAGGTTGGTCTATTGCAGACCGTTCTGGTGCGGGAGGTCATGGTTCGCGTGGCATTAACGCGATTATATGGAAGGAAAATCATCGACCTGTTTACATTAGTATTTATGTCACAGAAACCGAGCTCTCACTTCAAGCTAGGGACCAACTCGTTGCGCAGATAAGTCAGTTGATTTTACAAAAGTACAAAGACAATTAACTCACCACTCACCTGACCCTATTTGTATCCTTTTCTAGCCCTTCTCTTCCAGAAGGGCTCATTCTGCACTTCCATCTTAAAAACACCACTTATTGAGTAATGACTTACTTATAAATAGGTATAAGATTTACTTATTTAGGGTGAGTTAACGCCCACATTAAGCAACCAAATGCACAAAAACGGCGATAATTGAACCATACTCTTACCAAGAAGCACATTTTCTACAAAATAGCTTCACGTAATTTATTGTTGGTATTTGCAACATTGCCAAGGAGATGTCTATTGAGACTTGAAAGAACTTTTAACCCTGATGACTTATCGATGCAAAACATGGAAAGTCCGATATGTATGCCGATAGGGTTTGTTCACTTTTTAGCTCAATCGGAAACACTACAGCAAGTACTTGATACGGTGGCAGAATGGATAAATCGTATATTTAATTCTGACCGTGCGAGTATCACACTTTATGAAAACAATGATCATTTAAAGGTCTACTCTTTCTCTGGTAGTAAAGCGATTCCCGCTGAATTTTTAGTGCCCATTCATCAAGCGTTTGTTGGCCGAGTGTTCAAAAAGCAACAACTGATGATCTGCGACGATGTTACGCAATCTGATGAGATCGATTGTGTGATGCTCGCATCCAATGGTATGGGTACGTGTATGGACGCGCCTTTAATGCACGGTAAAGTCTGCCTAGGAACGCTTAACGTTGCGCATCATCAAACGCACATTTACACAAACGAACAAGCGGCACAGCTTCAGTGCATCGCTAATTGGATTGCTTTAAACATTGCCCTTCATATACAGATTATGAAAATGGAGCACCTCGCCACGACGGATGATCTAACAGGTATTCCAAACCGCAGAGAGTTCATGCGACAAATCGAAAGCCGCCTAAATGAATACCGAACCCAGGGCATTGACTTCCATGTTGCTATTTTAGATCTCGACAATTTTAAAAGCCTCAATGACCGATTTGGTCATGACGCAGGCGATAAATCACTGATCCATGCAGTTAATACTATTAAAAGTCATCTACTTGATTGTGACTTACTTGCCAGAGTTGGCGGTGAAGAGTTTGCCATCGTATTAAGAAGTCGCTCATCACAGCAAGCTCTAGACACATTAGAAACGATTCGTAATGCACTAGAAACGACGACCGTTCAACATTCAGGTTGTGATATGAGCTTCACCGCGAGTATTGGGGTAACTCAAGTCTGTCGTCTCGACGACTCATTTGAACCACTCGTTAAACGCGCCGACTTAGCACTTTACAAGGCAAAAGAAACCGGAAGAAATCGCGTTGAGTTTCATATTGGTGAAGAAAGGTAGAAAAAATAAAAAAAGGTAGTGACTCATTGCGCTACCTTTTATCGATTCTAACCCGCTTAAAATAACTAATACGAACTTTAAGCCAGTTAAAAATAAGAATGAGCAAATTTAATTATGCTTTCTTAAGATCTTTAGCTGGGTAAGTTAGTGTTTTTTCGCCTGCTTTTACATGTGTGTAAAAACCGCCACTGCTTAAACCTGTAACAACCATTTCGCCAAGATCGATACCTTTAGTCGCTACTACTACGTCACCGATTGAAAACATATTGAATACCTTGTTTGTTTAGATTAAGACACTAAGTCGTTGCGCGGTATTTAATACGATATTAGGCAAAGCACCTAATCGAGTTTTTTATCGTAAAGATTAATTTATATTTGTCGTGAACTCTAAGTTTCCACATTGAAAATCACAGGATATTTTCCAAAAAAAGATGCGCGATTCTTGTGAAATACGGTAATATTTTCTAGCATCAAGTGCGGAGGTATTCTCCGCCCTCATTGGAGAAAAATGATGAAGAAAGGCCTAAAAATGCGTGCATTAGAGCGTTCTGATTTGCGCTTTATTCATGAACTGAATAACAACCGAAATATCATGGCCTACTGGTTCGAAGAACCTTACGAGTCTTATGACGAGCTCGAAGAACTTTATCGAAAACATATACATGATGACGCTGAAAGGCGTTTTGTCGTCGAAGATGAAGACGGCATCGTAATTGGCTTAGTTGAGCTGATCGAGATTAACTACATTCACCGCAGCGCGGAATTTCAGATAATCATCGCCCCAGAGCATCAAGGCCGAGGTTATGCGACAGAGATGATTAATCGTGCGTTAGATTACTCATTCTCAATTCTTAATCTACGTAAAATCTACTTATTAGTCGCAGTGGATAACGAAGTCGCTATTCACTTATACAAAAAGTGCGGCTTTATCGAAGAAGGTCACCTTGTAGAAGAATACTTTATTAACGGCGCTTACAGCGATGTTAAGCGCATGTATATATTAAAACACCAGTACCAGAAAAAGATCGAAGAAAACAACTCAATTCACTAGTTCATTCTATCAAAGTAAAAACGCAGCTATTTGGGCTGCGTTTTTATTTATTCAAATTGATATTGATATGATAATACGATGCGCTTGTCTGCTTCATCCAAATAGGTGTTGTTGTCCATGACAAACGTCATTACGTTAAAAGAGTGGCGTTTGCTCACGAGGTAACCAAGACCAATACCACCAAAGAAGCCTTTGTAGTTCTCTCCTTCACTGTTTTCTGAGCCGTAAGTGCCTGCTGCGAAGCTGATTAACGTCAGCTCTTTGGTAAACGATTTCAGCGCAAATGCACCAACGTAACCGCTACTGCCTGAAGAGCTCATCATATTGAAGCCATTCTCTGCACTTGGCGTACCCGTAAAGTTAGGCTCGCTACAGAGACTACTTTCTGCACCGTCACAAACAGGAAGATCACCAGTGTTGTACGTATAGCCTGCCATTGGGAAAATTTGGAAGCCTGCTGGCTCAATCCCGAAATAACTTAGCGGCATAAAGGTACCAACGCTGTAGTTGGTTTGATCCGCGCCGTTTACGTATTCATTTTTACCGAAGTTGAAGTTCACGATACCGACCGGAAACAGCCACGAGCCACCAATACGCCACTCGCTCGCATCATCATTGATACGCAGGTTAATTTTGCGCGCTTGGTCAAGCGCAAGTGAGCCCGAGAATGAGATGTTTTGATCATCAAAATCGTAGTTGTTTGCGTAAGACGCGCCAAATTTCGTGATGACTTTTGTTGGGTCATCCGCCAACTTGTTTTTATTGCCTTTTACTCGATGCTCGGCACCATGAGCCAACGTACTGACCAACAAAGTCGTACACACTAACGCTAGTTTGTTTTTCATTTTTTAGTCCTTTGAGATGTTGAATACCCGCACTTAGCTGCGCAGATATTTTTTGAATCATCACTCACTGGATGTGACAGAAGCGCCCTAACTACCTTAGATGGCGTGACAGCATCCAGTGCAGGTAGTTAGGGTAGAATGGCCTGTAAGGAAGGCGTTTTAGCGATTAGGAATGATTAGTTTTTCCAGTTGTAGCTCATGCTCATGAAGTACAGCGCAGGCTCATCAAAGCCAGCTTGTAAGCGTGGCGTTTCTGACGATTCCATCAAGATCGCTTCAAACGCGAAACCAATTGAGTTTTCTGAATCCAATTTGTAATCAATGCCTGTACCAATGCGGTACGCCTTGCCAGTAGGAACGGTAATGTCACCGTTTGATTGACTTTCATACATGCTGGTATCGAATGCAAAACCTGCATTCCACATCATTTTTTCATTCAGTTTGTACTGAGTACCCAATGCGATTTGGTAAGTGTCTTGTGTCTCTACGTTCAGCGTGGTTGTGTATTCGCTCCAGTCTTGCCAGTTCACGTTCCACATCACCGCTAGGTCATCATTCACTTCATGGTAAGCACTGAAGATCAGTTGTTGTGGAGCAATGGAGTTACTCTTGTCGAATTCAAATTCGGTTTCAGAAGAGTAAGACAGACCAAGACGCGTGCCTGGTGTTGCCTCATAAAGCACACCTACTCGGCCGTTGAGCTGAGTATCTTGGTCTTCGTCATTGAAGTTCAAGGCTCCCTTCGTTTCCACTTCATACATACCGTACTGAATGCCAAGCGCCGCACCCACAGACCAGTGATCATTGATGCGGTAAGAAGCGGAAGGTTGAATGGTCAAGGCTTGCGTCGTTGCTGTAGGAATATCTAAATGATCACCCAAAAGACCTTCGTACTCGAGGCCAAGGCCGTAGTTGCCATACAGACCAATACCCAGCGTCCATTTGTCGTTCACTTGTTGGCTGTAAAATGCCGACGCCATAGGAACAAAACCAATCACGTTGCCCGCATCGCCAGTCATCGTGTCTAATTGCGCGTCACCGTAAAGGCCAATCAGGTTACCAGAGAAAGATTTACCAGAAACATTCGCCAGACCAGCCGGGTTTGCTGCCATTACTGAGGCATCTTGCGCACGAGCCGCCATACCAGCGGATGCCAAACCAATATCCGATGCTGTTGTTTCGTAAAGGTATAACCCACCCGCTTGCGCAGCAGCACACGTCAGTAAAGAGCTCGCTACGACGATTTTTGAAAGATTTTTCATGTTAAAACCTATTATTGTTTGGGAAACCCACGCTGCGACGGTGGTTGTATATCAATGAAAGGCATTGGCCAATCGCACACAGCGTGGGGGTGTTGTGGAGTCAGTCAGTTGAAATCAGCGTTATTGCTCGCTCACCTCAAGTTCAGTGGGTTTCTTTCGCTTAAACTTCTCGCGCAGAGATTGCATCATCACGAAGAACACTGGCGTCAGTAACGTGCCAACAAACGTAGAGAGAATCATGCCGCCGAATACCGCAAAGCCCAGTGAGTGACGAGATGCCGCACCGGCACCCGATGCAATCACCAACGGGAATACCCCCCAGATGAAGGCGAATGCGGTCATCTGTACTGCACGGAAACGGACTCGAGCAGCTTCTTTGGCAGCATCAATGATGGATAAGCCCTTTTCTTCTCGCAGAACTTTGGCAAATTCCACGATAAGAATCGCCACTTTGGCGGACATACCGATCAAGATGACCACACCAATCTGCACGTATAAATCGAACGGTTGTCCCACCAGCAATAGCGTGCCCATTGCGCCGAGAATCGCGACTGGAACCGCCATCATTACCGCAGCAGGAATGGTCCAACTTTCGTACTGAGCCACCAAGAACAAGTAGGTGAACAGCAAAGACAATGCGAACGCGATTGGTGCCATGTTGCCTGCTTTCATCTCTTGGTAAGTCATGCCTGACCACTCGTATGAGTAACCACTTGGCAAAGATTCCGCAGCCAGTTTTTCAATGGCTTTTACAACATCACCCGAGCTGTAACCTGGCGCTGGCGCACCGTTCACGGTTGCAGAACTGAACATGTTGTAGTTCGACAAGGTATCTGGGCCGAAGATCGGCTTCACTTTCACTAGCGTTGCCAGTGACACCATTTTTCCAGAGCTTGAGCGAACAAACAGATGGTTGATGTCGTCGATATTGTCACGGTATTGCTCTTCTGCTTGCACTTTCACTTGGTACGAACGACCAAACAAGTTGAAGTCAGAAATGTAGGCACCGCCCAACTGCGCTTGCAGTGTGCTGAAGATTTCATTCAACGGTACGCCCATCGAAATCGCTTTATCGCGGTCAATATCGATGTAACGTTGCGGAATGTTCGCACGGAAAATCGAGAACGCACGTGCCACTTCAGGCAGTTGATTGATTTGGGCAACAAAATCAGCGGTTGTTTTTGCCAACTCTTGTGGAGAACGGCCCAAGTTGTCTTGCAGCACAAGGTTGAAACCATCCACCGCACCCATGCCTTTGATTGCCGGCGTCGCGAAAACGAACGAAGCGGCATCTGGCGTTGAGTTCAGCATTTGGTTAACTTTGTTCATCAACGCACGTTGGTGTAGCTCAGGGTCTTTACGTTTGCTCCAGTTATCCAGTTTGATGATCAACATGCCCGAGTTTGGAATCGACGCCATGTTAATTACCGAGAAGCCCGCAACCGAAACCACGTTCTCCACACCTTCCATCTGTTTTAGCTCATCAACGTACTTCTTCATTAATGGTGCAGTACGCTGCAATGCTGCTGCGTCTGGCAAACGCATTTCGACCATGAACACGCCTTTATCTTCGTTCGGTACGAAAGAAGAAGGTACGGTCATGAACGCAAATGCCAGCACCGCAATAAGCGCGCCATAAACACCGATACTCAGCACAATACGACGGCTCAAGAAGCCAACTAAACCTTGGTATTTGCGCGTTATTGCTTCAAAACCTCGGTTAAACGCACGCAAAGGCGCAATAGGTTGCGAGTGAGTAGATTTCAACATCAACGCACAAAGCGCTGGCGTTAACGTCAATGCGTTGATCGCAGAGATCAGCACCGATACACAGATGGTGACCGCGAACTGGTTGAACATTCGACCAGAAATACCCGGCAATAGCGCAACCGGTACGAATACCGCCAACAAAATAAGCGTTGTTGCCAATACTGGCCCCGTCACTTCTTTCATAGCTTGGATAGTGGCCGGAATCGGGTCTAAATGCTCTTCATGGATAACCCGCTCCACGTTCTCTACCACGATGATCGCATCGTCCACCACGATACCGATGGCGAGGATCAAGCCAAACAACGAGATCGTGTTAATGGTCATGCCCATCACGCCCATGATTGCGAAAGTCGCAATGATGGAAACCGGAATCGCTAAGGTTGGAATGATGGTCGCTCGCCAGTTCTGCAAGAAAACGTACACAACGAAGGTGACAAGAAGTACCGCAATCACCAGCGTCTCATACACTTCATCAATCGATGTCTCTACGTATTCGGTAGAGTCATACGCGATGTCATAGACCAAATCATCTGGGAACGATTTCTCGTACTCTTTCATGGCCTCTTTCACGCGTTCCATCACGTCTAGCGCGTTCGCGGTCGGCAACTGGTACAAGGCCAGAACGGCTGCTGGTTCGTTATTCATACGACCATCAGCTTCGTAACCTTGTGCGCCAACTTCGACACGAGCCACATCTTTCAAGCGAATCAAAGAACCTTTCTTGCTCGCACGAATGATGATGTTCTCGAACTCTTCCGCAGAAGTGAGGCGGCCTTTGGTTTGCAAAACATATTGATATTGCTGGTCACCCGGAGCTGGCATACCACCGATCTTACCCGCCGCCACTTGGATGTTTTGCGTTTTAATTGCGCCAATAACATCGCTAGCAGAAAGCTTCAAGGTAGCCAGTTTATTTGGGTTCAACCAAATACGCATTGAGTAGTCTTTCTTACCCAGCAGCGTAATGTCACTCATACCTTCGATACGTTTTAGACGCTCAACGATATTGAGATCCGCGTAGTTAGAAAGGTAGATACTGTCGTAAGACTGTTTCGGAGAACGCAGTGTGATAACGCCCAGCATGTCGGAAGATTTCTTCTTAACCGTCACACCGATTTGGTTTACTTCTTGTGGTAGAGACGACGTCGCCTGTGCCACCAAGTTGTTCACACGAACCTGCGCCATATCGCCATCTGCGCCCACTCGGAAGTAAATACGCAATGTGTATGAGCCATCGTTACCAATCACAGAAGACATGTAAATCATGTCTTCAACGCCGTTGACTTTGGCTTCTATCGGTTGTGCTACGGTCTTTTTAACCACGTCCGCATTTGCACCCGGATACATGGTGCTCACCGTAATTACCGTTGGAGAGATTTGAGGATACTCAGAAATTGGCAAGACTTTCAGGGCGATCATACCCATCAATGTCATCGCCAGTGAGATCACCAAAGCAAATTTCGGCCGGTGAATGAAAAATTTACTTAACATCAGTACTCACTCAGCCTTGTTCACTCTGTAGCTCAACGTCTTTCACCGTTGCACCCGGACGCACTTTTTGTAGACCATGGACGATGACTTTTTCGTTAGCCGCCAAACCAGTCAGCACAGCACGTTTCACACCGTAGGTCTGACCGAGTTCAACGTTACGACGAGACACCACGTGATCATCACCAACCACCATGACGTAGTCACCCGCTTGGTCTTGTTGAACAGCCGCCGATGGGATAAGCAAACCATCAATGGTTTTGTTGCGCAGCTTGATGGTCAAGTTGCCATATTCACCCGGCATAAGCGCGTAAGTTGGATTATCGAATTGTGCTTCTGCTCGAATTGAGCCTGTTTCTAAATCGATCTTATTGCCAACGGCGTAGATCTTGCCATCAAGCGGATACAATGAACCGTCTGAAAGCGTCAGTGTTAAATCAACATCCAGTTTGTCATCGTTACGATGAGCCACATCAATGGCACTTCTTACTCGGCGGTAGAGCTTCTCATCCACATCAAAGCCAAAGCGAATTGGGTCTACTTGAGTGATCGAAACAAGAGGAACGATTTGAATTTTCGAAATACGGTCACCCACTCGGAAGTTGCTGAAACCCACGCGGCCAGAGAAAGGAGCGCGCACAGAGCTAAATTCAAGATCGAGCCTTGCTGAAACCAGCGTCGCTTTCGCCTCTTCTACCGAAGCAATCGCTGCGGCGTGCGCAGCAATGGCGTCATCGTATTGCTGCTCACTGATGCTTTTATCTTTGATGAGTTTCTTCACACGTTCTGCATCACGCGTAGTTTGAACGAGTTGTGCTTTTGCTTTTTGCAACGACGCTTTTGCATACGCCAGTGCCGCTTTGTAAGGACGGTCGTCGATTTCAAACAACAATTGGCCTTTTTCGACCATATCGCCATCTTTAAAATGAATCGCGGTTAATTCGCCACCGACTCGCGGCATAATATCAACGTCATTTACCGCTTCAGTTCGACCGATAAAAGTATGATAAGGAGTGATTTTTGTTTCGGTTAGGGTAACGGTTTCAACAGAGGGTGCTTGGGCTGTTTTCGTTGCGATATCGCCAGTTTTGCATCCTGATAGTAATGCAGAAGATATAGCAATAGATACCAACGCAAATTTATATTTGGCTTTCATGATAAACCTACTTTATTTAGAAAGTGCCCTAGCCTAAATATTTAAATATATGGATAAACACACTTTCTATTCTGGAAATAAACGAGGGAGTTAGAATTGGTAGTTAAATTCGATACGGTGATCACCATCACCGAAATTAACGTGCTCATTCCAGTTTGCAAAGTAACGAATATTTGCGCGAGGATTAATTTGATAAGACAACGCAAACTCATGAGTCAAGATATTATCTTCACCCGCGTAATAAGTATCTTTATATTGACTAGACCCTGACAACGTATGCATATACATTGGGTTGTAGTTAATCCAGATTTTATCGGTTAATTCAATTTTTGAGTACATACCCACAACAGTGAAAGTACCTGGAATTTCATAACCTTTGTCATCACCACTAAAATCATTAGCAATAGTGACACCCGCACCAGCTAAAGGAAATAGCTGCAACATACCAAACTTAGGTAGACCTTGAATAAAGCTATAAGATGCATCTAATTTATCGTTATCAACGTCGTAGTTTACATCTAATTGACGGCCTAGACCTTTTGCGACTTCTACTTGGAAATTACGTAGTCTGAAAGAGTCAATGCTGTCATCAACGTTGGCATATATTGGATCGTCATTGTCGCGAATGCCAAATAGCTCACCACCAATGCCTTTCATTTCAATGATGTTCATCGCCATGGTACCAGGCTGGCTAGATTGATAAGTTTGACCGATTTTGATGTTCGCGCCTTTATCAGTAATACCAAAGCCCGCTTGGGTGTATACCGCAAGTGGGTCAGACATATCTTGTAGTTCTTCGTTATTGTTTGTCTGCGCATAGGCAGAAGACGCGAGTTGTAGGGCTGCAACCATAATGGCAACAGACGGTTTCACTAAATTCATAAAACTGTATCCATTTTAATGATTATAAAATTATTCACGTCATGAGGTCATCATAAATAGCAAGCAACACAACTCGCTTTGGATAACATAAATTATCAAAGCAAATTCAATAATGACGAAACATTCGACGTTTTAATTAAAATAAAATAAAGCATCGTAAAAGTTCAATCACCGCTACTTATATCTTATATAACTTGAAATTTGGTAATACCAATGAAGAAGGAAATATTAAAACTTATGAAAATTCAATTATCATTAGAACAAATGATTAATTAATTTTACCATATAAATAGAGAGTGCAATGGATTTAGGTGATCGCGATCAATGTTTCATTTCGATCGTACAACACTCTTCAGATTAATTAGAACATTATAATAATTTAAAAAACCTTAGTTTGATTAGCCTAGCATCAGATTAGAATAGTAGGCCTATAATAAATAAAAAGGGAGTCACTCTCTGTGATTCCCTTTTATTATCGAGCGATAAAGCGCCGATGCGTTTCGATAACTAAAACGCAAACAATTCGCACTATTGCAGTTTCTCTATTCCCATATTGAACAGTGCAAAACTATAAATATCTGCATTTGTCTCAATTATTTTACGCGTTGGTGTGCCTGCACCATGTCCTGCATTGGTTTCGATGCGAATTAAGGTCGGATTTGACCCCGCTTGCTTCGATTGCAACTCAGCAGCAAATTTGTATGAGTGAGCAGGAACAACACGGTCATCATGATCACCGGTTGTAATCAATGTTGCTGGGTATTCCACCCCTGCTTTTACATTGTGCACCGGCGAATAACTTTTCAGATATTGGAACATCTCTTTACTTTGCTCTGCCGTGCCGTAGTCATACGCCCAACCAGCACCTGCGGTAAAAGTATGGTAACGCAGCATATCCAGTACGCCGACTGCTGGCAGCGCCACTTTAAACAGCTGTGGACGTTGCGTCATAACGGCCCCCACTAACAAGCCACCATTCGATCCACCGTTAATGGCTAACTTGTTTGATGACGTTACCTTTTCATCAATTAGGAATTCAGCCGCAGCAATAAAGTCATCAAACACATTTTGCTTTTGCATTTGAATGCCAGCGTTGTGCCACTCTTTACCATACTCCCCACCGCCACGAATGTTCGCTACCGCGTAAACACCACCAAGCTCCAACCAAGCCGCACGTGTCGGGCTAAAAGATGGTGTGAGGCTAATGTTGAAACCACCATAACCATATAGGATGGTTGGTGCACTGCCGTCCATCGGTGTCCCTTTTTTATAGGTGATGATCATCGGCACTTTTGTTCCGTCTTTTGAGGTGTAAAACACCTGGCGAGAGTCATACAAAGCTGGATCAAATGGCGCTTTAGATTTGTAGTACACCTCGCTATCACCATCTTTGATGTTCAGACGATACGTAGTGCTGGGCATCTTGTAGTTGGTGAAAGAATAGTAGACTTCGGTTTCATCTTTTTTACCCGAGAAACCGTATGCGCTGCCAATATCAGGCAATTTGATTTCTCGGATGAGTTTGCCGTTCATGTCGTATTGCTTCACCATCGAGATCGCATCAACAATATAGCTCGCAAACAAATTGCCACCCGCGGTAGAAACACGTAACACGTTCTTTGTTTCAGGAATCACATCTTTCCAGTTTTTGGGTTGCGGCTGACTCGCATCCACCGTCACGACGCGTTTGTTCGGCGCATTAAGGTTCGTAACCAAGTACAGTTTCGTGCCTTGGTTGTCTATCACCCAAGTATCAGAACTGGTGTTATCTAAAATGGTTTTAAGCGGGCTGTTTGGCTTACTCAGATCTTTAAAGAACAGTTTGTTACCCGATGTCGATACGCTGGCTGAGATAAACAAGTAGCGTTCATCATCCGACGTATAGCCGCCAACATAACGGTATTTCTCTTCCTCAAAGCCGCCAAAAATCAGCTGGTCTTCACTTTGTTTCGTTCCAAGTTTATGAAAGTAGAGCTTGTGTTGGTCTGTCTTCGCGGAAAGTTCACTCCCTTTTGGCTTGTCATAACTTGAGTAATAGAAACCTTGATTGCCGAGCCAACTGATGCCACTGAACTTAATATCCACCAGCGTTTCACCGACGGGCTTTTTGGTTTCTGTGTCTAACACAATGACTTTGCGCCAATCGCTACCGCCTTCCGAAATGCTGTATGCAACCAAAGATCCATCTCGTGAAAAGCTCACTCCCGCTAACGATGTGGTGCCATCTTCACTAAAAGTATTTGGATCGAGGAAAATTTCTGCTTCACCATCACCTAGCTGCCGATAAAGCACGTCTTGGTTTTGTAACCCGTCATTTTTGTAGAAGTAAGTGAACTTACCCTCTTTGAACGGCTGGCTTTGTTTTTCGTAATCCATGAGCTTAGTAATGCGCTCTTCAATCTGCTCGCGGTAAGGGATTTTCGCCAGATAATCAAACGTCACTGCATTTTGCGCCTTCACCCATTCTGCGGTTTCTGGGCTGAGATCGTCTTCCAACCAGCGATAAGGATCACTCACTTTTGTACCAAAGTAGTCATCGACAATATCCACTTTTTGTGTGGTTGGATACGTGATGGCTTTCGGGCTTACCTGTTCAACCGACGATTGCGCCGCTTCATTGGCATGCGCCACAGACAACACACTTCCGAGTGCGAGAGCTGTTGTGAGTGCTAGGGTGTTCTTTTTCATGAAATTCCTTTTTATTTTTCTGTTGTCTTTTTGTGCAATACATCAGAACTCTACTATATATCGACAAAATGAATCTAATTTCATTAAACGAGTTGTGAAAGCCATCCTAACTCCCTCATTTCCTTCCAGTTCTACAAACTAGTAAGTGGAAGTGTAGAACTTGGGAACAATACTGAAGAGCCACGATGGCGTTTACTCTCTTTCGTCTAAGTCAGCTCGATTTGGCGCAAAACCCCAGACTCAGAAGCGAAATCTTGGTCGTGACTAATCAGAACAAATCCACCTTTGTATACATTTAACGCCTGACTAAGCATTATTTTTGACTCGAGGTCGAGATGGTTATCTGGTTCATCAAGCAGCAGCAAAGGCTGAGAATTTTGGTGGCTGACTATCAGCATCGCGAGCTTCATCTTCTCGCCACCGCTCAGTAGGCGCCCCAATCGAAACACTGCATCTCGACGAAAACCGATCCCGGCCAATAAGGTCCTCGCTTCACTTTCCGTCATCTCTTGGCAGCTCTCCATTACGTTCTCAAGTAACGAAAGATTTGGATTCACTGCACCAAAATGTTGGTCGAGATAATACAAAGGCGTATTCACTTGCAACTCACCACTCTGCAACGATAACTCGCCAAGCAACGTCTTTAACAAGGTTGATTTTCCGCAGCCATTTCTCCCTTTGAGATGGACTTTGTCGTTCGCAAAAATCTGCAACGTGATAGGCGTAGAATTCCCAAAAGGTAATATACCTTCTTGTATCGACAACACTTTTCGCGAACGGTTCGGATTATCTGTAAGATAAAGCTTTTGCGCCTTGAGTTGCTCATGTCGCGATTGCAACGCCTGTTCTTTGGCTTGTAAATGCGCTTGTCTGAGTTGCTCATTCTTATTGCGATTTGAAGCGCTGGCGGTCGCGCTATCCTTTTTTCCATCAAGCAAAATTTTGGGCTGACTGCCGTCTTTGCGCAGTTTGTTCCCTTGCGCGGCGCGTTGGTCTGCTTTTTCACGATTTTTCTGGGCTTGCTCGGCTAACCGTTTTTTCTGTTTATCGACTTGCGCTAACTGCCTCTCGACCGCTTGCAGTTCAGTGCGTTTTTTCTCGGCGTACACATCGTAATTTCCACCAAAAGCCTGTAAACCTAGGCCCGATAGCTCCCAAATTTCCTCCATCTCTCGCAGCAGCTCACGATCGTGACTGATGAGTAAAATCGCACCGCTGAAATGCGTCATAGACTCTATCAGCCATTGTTTCGCCTCGGTATCGAGGTGATTGGATGGCTCATCGAGAATCAAAAGATCCGTTTCGTTTTCAAATAACTGCCATAACTGCAAACGCGCCAACTGACCACCACTGAGCCGAGCACAAGAGAAATCAGGGTCTTGCGGCAAGCCCATCGCAGCAAGCTGCTGTTTGAGTTTCAGTTCAATATCCCACTGTTCGCCAACCAGTTCGAACCAATGCTCAGAAACATCACCTTGTTCAATCTGCTTCAAAGCATGTAAGGCCGAGTCTGTTCCCAGAAATTGGGCGATCGATTGCTGACCTGAAAGCAGATCAGACGGCTGCTGGCGATACATCATGAAAGAAGAGGGAGCAGTCACAACACCGCTGGCAGGCTGAATTTCTCCCGCTAAAATGGAAGTCAAAAGCGACTTGCCGATGCCATTGCGCCCAACCAAACCAACACGTCGTTTAGTCATGGAACAAGAAATAGACTGGAATAGCGTATCGCCATTATCAAACTGATGGCTAACATTAAAAGCTTGTAAAACTGGCATAATTTGCCTCCTGTATGACAGGGACAACAGCCGTAGCTATGATTTGAAATGGCAACAAAACGCGTGCACAAACGCATTAAGCTCTATGTAAAGCTCGACGATATACGTCAAATCAAAAAGTCGTCTTGTTGCAAAGAAATATCGGAAAGTGAGCTACGCCTACTAACCCTGCAGATCCAAAAAATAAGTAAAAATATGGATGACAGGTTTAGTTCTTCATGTTGGCGTAATCTCCTAGAGAAATGATGCACAGAGTGTAGCCGCTTTTTTGTTCAAAAAGCAAGCTTTCTAACCAAATGTGAACAAAAAGAAAGTTTCACAGTAAGTTGTTATATCACATTAACTTTTTAACAAGTCTTTGAACAATTTCGAGATCTTAGCAACACAATTTTTATCCAAGCCATACTATGCTTAGGGTAAAGATAATCCACATAAGGGCGTGGTTATGAAATACAAACATATCCTTGTTGCACTCGAACTGTCAGATGAAAGCACCGTGCTTATCGACAGAGCGGTATCAATGGCAAACTATCTCGACTCCGATATCTCCTTTATTCATATTGATGGTACGCACGGAGAAATCTATCGTGAGCTTGTAGACATTAAAGAAAACCCGGATCAAAGGCCATTGAATGAGCATTCAATGGAATGTTTAACAACATTTAGTGATTACATGGATTACCCACTTAAACATTTCTTCGTAGGTACTGGCGACTTGGCTGATAAATTAGAGGTCACCATTAAAGAGCAAGAAGTGGATCTTCTGATTTGTGGCCACCACCAAGATTTCTGGAGCAAGATTATTTCTTACTCGAGACACTTAATTAACAAGTCACCGGTGGATATTCTAGTCGTCCCTATTCATGATTAGTAAAACGTAACGCTTCCCAAAACCACCAATTTATTTGGTGGTTTTTTATTGATATTGAAACAGCTTAAACAGTTTTCCAAACTAGCTTGGCGATCATTTATGAGTTACATTTTCTAACCAACCCGCGCTCCTACTGGGCATGGTTATTTAGATAGCAAGGATCCCTATGGCAAATAAAAAAGTACTCATTCTCTTTGCTCATCCTTCCCAGCATCGTTCAGAAGTGAATACTCCACTTTTCAAAGAAGCTCAAAAAATTGAAGGCGTGACATGTGTTGATCTCTATGGCGAATACCCTCGTTTCGATATTAATATCGACCGTGAGCAGCAACGCTTACGTGAGCATGACGTGGTGATTTTCCAATTTCCACTATATTGGTATTCAACGCCTGCGATTTTAAAAGAGTGGCAAGATCTGGTTTTGGAATATGGCTTTGCTTACGGTACAGATGGCACAGCACTGCAAGATAAGACCATGCTTTGTGTGCTGTCTGCAGGGGGTAAAGAAGAAGCTTATAAGGCAGAGGGCTACAACCACTTTACGATTCGTCAACTGCTTGCGCCTATTGAACAAATGTCCGCACTGACCGGCATGAACTACATTGCCCCTCTCGCGATGTTTGGCGCACGTACAGCAGATGAAGAAGGGCGAATCCCTCGTCATGTCGAGCGGTACAAGAGCCTGCTAACAGCTTTAGTCGAAGATAGGTTGGATGTTGAAGCTGCGGCGTCATTAATCAAGCTTAACAGCGCATTGCCAGAGCTCATTAAGGAGGCTTCATGACAGGGATATTCTTACAAGCCTTCGTATATTTGATTGCTGCTGTAATTGCAGTCCCACTTGCTAAGCGTTTGGGACTTGGGTCCGTTTTAGGCTATCTCATCGCAGGTGTGGTCATTGGCCCAATTATCGGTTTAGTCGGTGAAGAAACAACGACAATACAGCACTTTGCCGAGTTTGGCGTGGTGATGATGCTGTTTCTCGTTGGCTTAGAGCTCGAACCCAAAATGTTGTGGGCGATGCGCAATCGCTTAATGGGCTTAGGAGGTCTGCAAGTCGGCGGTACCGTCGCGGCGATTATGGGTATTGCCTTATACTTTGACCAGCCTTGGACCATAGCCTTAGCCATAGGTTTGATCTTCGCTCTCTCTTCTACTGCGATTGTTTTGCAAACTTTTAGCGAAAAAGGATTAACGAAGACGGAAGGTGGACAAAACGCTTTCTCCGTGTTGCTTTTTCAAGATATTGCAGTGATACCAATGTTGGCGTTCATTCCCCTATTGGCCTTACCTGAATTAATTGAACAGGCACAGTCCGCAGCACAAACAGCCGCAGCGCACCATGAAGAATTAAGCCTCGTTGCGGGGTTGCCAGGCTGGGCATACGGCATCGTAATCACAGCATCGATAGCAATCGTCGTCGTTGGTGGACACTTTTTAAGTCGACCGCTGCTCAATTATGTGGCTAGCTCTGGTTTGCGAGAAATCTTTACCGCAACTGCACTCATGCTGGTCATTGGTATCGCTGCGCTGATGAGTTTAGTGGGCTTATCTCCTGCCCTAGGAACCTTCTTGGCTGGCGTTGTATTGGCAAACAGTGAATTCCGCCACGAATTAGAGTCCAACATCGAACCATTTAAAGGCTTATTGCTGGGTCTTTTCTTTATTACCGTTGGCGCAGGGATCAACTTCTCGGTTCTATTTGGTGATTTCTGGCTGATCATGGCGCTGACCATTGGCGTGATGGTTTTGAAAGCCTTGGTGCTGTTTATTCTTGCACTGATATTTAGGGTGAAAGGCAGCAACCGCTGGCTGTTTACCCTAAGCTTGGCTCAAGCAGGTGAATTCGGCTTTGTGCTTCTAAGCTTTTCAGTGCAAAACCACGTCATCCCATTTGAACTCTCACAAACTCTTGCGTTAGTGGTTGCGATTTCGATGTTCCTGACACCAGGTTTGTTTATTCTGTTTGATAGAGTGATTCTGCCGCGCTTTGAAAGCCAGTCAAATGAACGCGAAAGCGATACGATTGAGGAAACAGGCACGGTGATCATCGCCGGCATCGGCCGCTTTGGACAAATAGTGAATCGCCTATTGGTATCAAACGGCGTGACTACCGTGGTACTTGACCATCAATCTGACCAAGTCGATAACATGCGCCAAATTGGCACTCGCGCCTATTTTGGCGACGCGACTCGACCAGATATGCTACATACAGCCGGCATTGAGCACGCCGCTGCTTTGGTTGTGGCGATTGATAACCAAGAATCGAGTGTAGAACTGGTGAAGTACGTTAAGCACACGTACCCAAAAGTAACAGTGATTGCACGTGCCTTTGACCGTGGACATGGCTATCTTTTGCGTCAAGCGGGGGCTGATATTATTGAATCAGAGACCTACCATTCTGCATTGGAGATGGGCGGTCACACAATGAAAGCCCTTGGCATTCACCCCTTCTTTGTTGAACAACAGAAGGCGACATATAAGCGTGTTGAAGCACGTAAGTCAGAAATACTTTACAAAGCTTGGGAGGATGATTCTGAAGGTGAACGCTATGACAACAATTTCCGACAACTGTTTATTCAGTTAGAGGAGAAAATGGCGGAAGAGATGCAAAAAGATCGTCATGACAAACTATCGCGGTCAGAACGTGGTTGGACACCGCCACCTAAAGGTTACGCCGATGACTTTAATGAAGATAACGTCCAAGAGCTAACACCACCAAGAGAAGAGCCTATCCAACGATAACGCACTCCATATTAAAAACCTCCCGCTTGGGAGGTTTTTATTTTTTCAGTACAGAGCCACACGCCGTGCAGGATAAAATGATCTTCTCGATATTACATAAGATCATTCATTAAAATCTCATACTCTTCGTTTGCTTCTTCCACTAAATGAGAAAGCTCTAACGCATCAGTAACTGCAAGATTGAACTGCCACGGAGTTGTGTCTTCTTTACCACAGATTCGAGTTTCACACCCACGACTCTCAAAAGACAAATCATCAAACTCTGTGGTGTGGCGCTCTTGAAGTTCAACAATCTCAACTTCTAATTTACCGACAGGATTGACTTTAACGTGGGCATGTAACTCCGAACTGTTAGACAAACAATAATCTCTATGAACCGCAATCATGGCCGCCTCCTTGGTCTGCCAACTGACAACTCAACATTGAGTGTAGACGAGGGATTTTGAACGTGGCGTGAAATAATAATGAAGATTGATCTGTCTCATTAGAACAGACAACTGTTGTCATGAAGGCATGAGCCAGTATGAATCTCATCTGATTTAAATTGTTCTGAGATCGTAATAGTTGGCATTTACTGAGACTTTCCCTATTATCGAAACAAAATTACTGTGGTCATTCTTTAGAGGTCAGTATGGAGCTTGAAGCCGTTGCTAAAGCACTAAAAGAGTTAGGGCATCCGACTCGTTTAAGTATTTACAAAGAAGTCGTCAAAGCGGGATACAAAGGTATCGCGGTAGGCGGCGTACAAGAAAAGCTTGGCATTCCAGCATCCACTCTCTCTCATCATATCTCGAGCCTTGCTTCAGCTGGTCTTCTCACCCAGCGCCGAGAGGGTAGAACCCTTTTTTGTGTTGCAGAATATCAGTGCTTAGATGACGTAATTGTTTTTTTAAAAGCAGAATGTTGCGTTAACGAGTGCTCATAAATTTCTAGCAAAAACGAGAGAGTTTGAGTTTATATTGAATTTCAGCAGAACGTGAATGACGATGATAAACATACACACCGAAATTGCTAACCTCGGTGTGTACATCTTCTAGTTCGCGACGAGTAACATCGACGACTTAGATGGTACGATTAACTTACCGTCACTTGGAATGATTTGTTCTGTCATCAAATCAACCCAATCACCATCGATTTTTAATGTCAAAGACTGTTGACGCTGTGATTTATTAAGCACCACAATACCTTTGTCACCTCGCTTAAGTACGAGCATGTCATCGTTACCTTCAAGAACACTCATCGGCTCGCCATGCGTCATATTATGGAACTGGATCATTTTTGCCATTCTCGGATCGCTCCATGCACCCTGCCATCTTGGCTGACCATTTTTACCTTTAATACCGCTAGTGTTTAAGTCGGTATAAATCAACGGCACACCACCATCTCGGCCTAGAATATAGGCATAAGCTAACCATTCGTTTTCCTCGTCCATGATGAGCTCAAGAAAGACATCATTGTTAGGAATATCATGTGTGATAGCAAATGTAATCGCACGACCGGGGGACAGAGCCTGACCAAAACAATAGGGATCAATCAGAGACTTGAAGCTACCCTTTTTAGCAAACGCCTTAAACATGGTTGAGAACAAAGGGAAATCGTACGCACCTAGGCGAGTTTCCTGTAGATACGGCTCAAGAAACAGCTGATACTCTTCTTCCGTCGCACCGCCATCGGTAATAATTTCGCCAAATATGTGCACATCCCGCGTGATGTCGTCTGTCCAAACACGCTTAAGATGCTCTAACGTCATGTGTTTCGCAGCGTCAATACGAAAACCTTTCACACCAATAGCTTTCAGCGCCGTTAGGTACGCTCGCTGCTGTTCAACGACATGGTCACAAACACGAAGAGTTGGCAAGCCAGGGTCGGTTGGCCCACCTGTGATACGTCCGTTTTGAACCTGCCACTTATCTTTCCAGTCTTTGATGCCGAATGCTTCAACAAAGTCCTCTTCATCAAAAAGTGGTTGAGATAGATCGCCAAACAACGCTAGCGACTGATATTTCTGTTTGTTGTTCTGGTATTCCTCCAAGACCTCTTGTCTTGGGTACTGAAGGTCTCTGCGAAGGTGGGCCTCATTTGCCATATGGTTAAACACTACGTCGGCATAAACCCACACACCAACTTGCTCCAGTTCACGAACCATATGAATAAAATCTTTGGTATCACCCAAGGCATTATCGATAACACGATAATCCTGTGGTTGATAACGCTGCCACCAGCGCTCATCGTGTGCGCTTTTCATTGGTGGCGAAACCAACACAGAGCCATAACCAAGCTCGCGGATTTCTTTTGCTCGTTGGGCAATGTCAGCATACTTCCAATCAAACGCATGTAAGATAACGTTTGCACCGAATGATTGTGTTTCCTGTGAGCCACTCATGTTGTTCTCCTGCTCGTTTCCACTCACGATTACTTGTTTGCATTTTTTTGTGAGTGAATTCAATAATCGAAATTATAAAAGCTATTCATCAGAGGCACTCACCCTTTTAGCACTAACTCAAGGCTGAAATCGAAGGCGTAGCGACTCATCCATTGCACAGCGATAAATCGTTCTGAGTGAATAACGGGCACACGACATACAACCCGAACAGACCAACACAAAACTAAGGCATTGTTTTGATTAACAAAAACTTAAATTCAAAAAGATAGAACATAAGACCTATGTACGCCCTAAAATAGGCCCAAAGGATAAAAATAGCCAAGCCAACCCGTTGAGTAATCAATTGTTAATAAAACGAAACTGGCAGATGGATCACGTTTGGCGCGTTTCAAAAATCCAGTAAATCACCATACCTAGCGTTAAAAGACTAAAGATTTCTGTTTGTATCTGTCCCGAAATGACTTCAAAATGCGAAACTTAGCTTATCTCTATGGGGTATGCTCTACCTTGGAGGATAATAATGAATATCAAAGAATTTTCTGACCTCGTCGGGCTATCTGCTCATACACTTCGATACTATGAAAAAATCGGTTTACTTAAACATGTCCATAGAAACGCGAGTGGACATCGAATGTATAGTTCGAAAGATCTAAACTGGATAAGCTTTGTTAAGCGTTTAAAAGAAACTGCAATGCCACTTGAAGAGATTCTAGAGTATGCCAAATTAAGGGAAGTCGGCTCTCAATCTGTACCACAACGTCAAGCCCTGTTAGAACGCCACCAAGAAAACCTCAAACGCCACATTGAACAACAGAAAAAGCACTTATCGGCTCTAGAAGAAAAAATTGCCTTGTATAAAAGCGGAAAAGTTCGTTGACTTAGAGTTAACTCTAACGATTAAGGTGTGTTTACGTTTATTCACTAGGAACATACCGATGGAACAATCACGCTTTAACAAAGGATTAGAACTACTCTCTCAAATTGATGGCGACGCTGGTCATAATGTCATCGAAAGCTTACAAGATATTTGTCCAGATTTAGCTCAGTACACCATTGAGTATCCGTTTGGCGATATTTATGCTCGCCCGGGCTTAGACCTAAAATCGAGAGAAATCGCAACCGTCGCCGCGCTAACGGCAATGGGGAATTGCGCGCCGCAACTAAAAGTGCACTTAAATGCAGCGCTGAATGTAGGCTGTAGCGAGGATGAGATTAAAGAGATCATTTTGCAGATGTCCGTCTACGCAGGGTTTCCCGCGGCATTAAACGGCATGTTTGCATTCAAAGAAGTGCTAGCGGAAAGAGCAGAGCAATAACGACGTTGAAATCAATTTAACCGCAATTAAAAACGGCCCTTGGGGTTCGGGCCGTGATTAAAACAACGAGTGAATTAGCGCTCAGGAGTTTCAAGCAGTTTAACCGCGCAATCTACCGCGTTGTTAATGCCTTGACTGCTCTCCAACTTGCCTGAACTTGCAGGACCAAGGGCACAAGAATACAAAGCCAGCTGCTTATCGAACGGCAGATCCAACTGTTCATAGAGATTTTGT
The DNA here is from genome assembly GCF_033337375.1 of Vibrio sp. YT-17. NCBI lineage: Bacteria > Pseudomonadati > Pseudomonadota > Gammaproteobacteria > Vibrionales > Vibrionaceae > Vibrio > Vibrio sp. YT-17. Next base: position 87,670 of record NZ_JAWOQP010000015.1, on the reverse strand, counting down.
CGGATTCTTGCATGTTGTTCTGGTTCTTGGTTAGCAAGGCTAATCAACGTTTCATAAATAAGCGTTTTCATGTCTTTCCCTTTTCACTTTATTGCACGGGGTGCATATATATTGTATCCATTTGGGAAACACAAATCAGAAGCTAGGTCACAGAACGCGTCGCTAAAAAAGTTTATGTGCGCGGTAAATTGCAATACAAACCTAAAGCCGTTTAGAAAAAGGGCAACTGATAACTCGATAGATCAGCCGATTAACTAGCATTCGCCGCTGTTTGTTTATAATCGTGTCCGATATAAACAAAAACGTCGCTGTATCAGCGACGTTTTATCTCGACTTTAGTTAATCGAACCTGTTTAGTTGAAGTGCACTAGCATTTCAACGTCATCGCCTTGCTCTGGAGCCTGAAGAGCGAAGTGCACGTACCCTGCTTCAGTAACAGGAATCGCAAGGTATTCATTGCTGCCTGCATAGTTGGACGCATACTCGTGCTGCTCTACTGTAGGCCAATGCTCCCTACTCGCGTATAGATCGACATTACCAGTTTGAGAGTGAGCCGTTAGCCATACACGAACCTCTTCTACACCTTCAGGCACATGAACTGCTGCATAACGCTGCTTGTGAACGGTAAGCATTTTGGCTTCACCAGACTCTAGTACCACAGGTGCTAAATCATCTTGCACTTGGGTTGGCGGTGTTTGCGCTTCCACTTCTAACGCAGCCACAAGATTTACTGAGTCATAGCTATCACGTCCAGTTAAGCTGATGTAGTAACGACCCGCTTTAACGTAACCATCTTGCTCTGGTTCAAACACAATCTCTTCATTGCTGCCATCAGCATATTGACTCATTTCGAAATCATAGTAATGCGCGACTTTGTTGTAGCTCATGTAAAGATCCGCATCACCCGCACCCTCAATAGATACATTGAAGTTAACGGTGTTGGCTGGAACATCAACGTAGAACAGTTTTTCGCTGTATGCTTCGCCACTGAGCTGAAGGCTTTGGTTCGCCGTCAATTCAGTCACTTGTGCTTCAGGGCTTGTTGGTTCTGTTGGCTCTTCTGGGTCTGTATCAGGTTGCTCAGGTTCCACTTTTAATGTGTCCAACCAACGTTCAAACTCAGCATCGTATTGTTGACCTAAAGACGTCACCTGCTGTGCCCATTGTTCGAACTGGCCAGAGCGCGACAATGCCAACAAGCTTTCGACGTCTTGTGGATGATTTTCTAACATGAATCGAACAGCTAGATAACCCCAACGATAGATACGATTGGTATCGTGAGAGTACGTGGTATCAAACACAGTGGAAAGGCTCAGTTTACCATCTGCAATCAGCTCAATCGCAGCTTGGTAACCTTGCTTGTAATGCATGTATTCAGCAAAACCTTCTAGCCACCAAACAATATGACCATGAGCCAAGTTATCGCTGAACGAACCGTATTGGTTAAATCGTGCATCTAAATAGTGCGTGTATTCATGTTCTAGGTTCAAGATAGAGAGATCTTCACCATTCGCGTAGCGATAAGCGACGAAACGCGCAGTATTGTCCGCTTTTGAAGGGTCACCTTCTAGGTACTGACCACCGTTGTCCGTTGTATTACCAAATAGGAATGAAGAGTAATCAACGTAACTAGTGTTACTCGCGAATACCGCCACTTCAACACGATCATTCAAATCATCAGCGACAGGTTGATTACCCGTATTCGCAACTCGATGGAAGTCGGCTTCTTTTGCCGCTAGCACTTCACACGCTTTCGCTGCTTGAGCATCGGTCAGATCCTCAGAGCGAATAATGGCAGGTCCCTGACATTCAAAACGATTTGGCATTACACGTGCAGCTAAATCTTGCTTGGCTTGCTCAATATTCAGACCATTTAGGCCTTCTGGTGCGTAGTAGCTCATCATTTCAACGGCAGCAAGCCATAGTTTGTCATGCTCACTACCCAGTGGATAACGCTGCATCACCTGTTGCATTACTGCCAATGCTTTGCGTTTGGTCTCCTGATCTGGGCTCGCGAGCAAACGACCAGTTTCACGTAATGCATTGAAAACGATAAAGCTTGCATCCGTATCTAATGCCCAAGCATTATCAGATGCGAATTTCACCAACGTATCAATATGGTGTGTATTGTTTGCCATGTATCGGTAGAACGCATCGTTCGCCGCATGGCCTGCCATAGAGCGGAACAAGTTGTTTAAACCATCGACCCATTGCGTGTCCTGCGCGGTTTCACGATTAAAGTGCATCAACGCGGCCATCATGCTATCCATGGTCAGCGGCAACTGCTTAACGTTATCAACCATCAAAGTCAGGCTCTTCATTGCACCAACTTGTTCACGACCTTGATCCAAAGCATGAGGGTTGTTTAGGAATAGGTTCGTCGACTGAGCAAAACGCTGACTCAACGCTTGCGAAAACTCAGGTGTACCAGTACCAGCGTTGTAGCGAACGTAGTAGGCCGCTCGAATAAATTCGCCTAGGTTCTCTAGAATACGAGCTTGATCTGCTTCACCACGATAGCGAGCGATTTCTTGATCCAGCGCGACTTGGATACGGCTTAGGCTCGCTTCACTATAGATATCATTCAGCGTTTCTGAAGGTGCTGAAAACCAAGCGTGGTAGCAATCATACTCAGCACCAGAAACGGCAGTAGCCAGATCTCGCGATTGTTGTAAATCAGCAACAGCACACTGATTTTGTGCAAAAGAGAAGCCAGACACACTCGCTAGCATACAAGCAAGCGCCAAACGATGGCGCGGGAAAAAACGGATATGAGACATAACAACACTCATTGATTATTAACATACATTGAGTGGGGGTTTATATTCTTTACAGCTCAAACAGTGAAATCAGTGTCATAAAATTTATGAAACCGCTCCCAAAAATAGGTCTTTTACTCTAATTAAATGGGAGCAGTCCCACTCCAAAAAAACTCACAATTATCAATAAAAACATTAATTTACCTTTTTCTAAATAACGACTTTATGAGGAAAATTGCCCTTAAACGCCCCCCTTAACTCTTCCAGATAGAGTTCACGACAATCAAAGGTTCTAAATTAAATTTTGATGCTTGATACCATCTATTTTTATTTGTGACTCATTCCCAATAAGTCATAGAGTGCATATCAAAAGGTTGGCATTAATGGTAAATTCTCCGCCAAATCAAACACATTTACTCCTCCAGTCATTGATGAGTGAATAAAGCAGATATTTGGCTAGGGATAATACATGTCACTTTGGGGATTTTGGGGAGCGGGGATTGCCTACTTCATGACAACGTTTGCCTTTGTTTTTGGCGGCATTTTTTGGTTATGTTCTGAAGGTAATACATTAAGAGAAACAAAGCGCCAATCATCAATAATGTCCGGGGTTATTGCTTGTACTATTGGAACTTGGGTGCTTGCTTTTGGTGTTTACGTTTACGGTTACTTTTGGGATAACTCTTCTCACTATTATTTTTATTTGCTCGCTCCATGGGGACTTGCCATTTTTGGGGTAAAACTTCGTAACCGCTGGGTTAAGCAATACGCGCGTGTAAAACACGCAAAAGAAGAACAGTGGCAAAAGCGCTGGCGAGAATTATTAGGGGAAGATACTGAAGAGCTTCCACCATATACACATGATTACGAGCTCTACTCGGGCATTTGGCAAGCCAATGAAGCGCTCCAAGAACAGTGTTTTGCAGCCCTTCCTCACGGGAAAGCAGTCTACGAGAGAGTGAAAGACTTCCAAACGATGGCCTCCCCCGCTGGTGACATAAACAATCAAGTTTTGCTGAGTAAACTCGATCAACTAGAGGATGAAATCATTCAAGTTCTTGAGCAACACTCGCAAAAGAAAGTAAGCATTGAAACTGGCGCAGGTACTTTACACAAAGAGTCAAAACGCAATGTTTATCACCATGAGAATGGCCCAACAGAAGAGCAACTGTACGACTCAATCAACCTCCAACATGATTTGGATCGAGAGCTACGCAACATTATCTATGATCGGCTCGGTTACGATGGCGAAGATGAGTACTTTTTCCTCCAAGCGCCACTCGAAGAGCTTACCGAGAATGAAACCGCAATCAACTGGATGCTCTGGGGGTTAGTAAGCGACCATTTTGCTGTTGACCCATACCAAACGGCGTTGGATCTCAGCCTAATGAATGCGGAACCAAGATGGGGGCAAAATGAACGGTTTGTAATGATTACGGCTCAATAAACGCAAGTACTAAGTCTAACTTTAATACAACCTATTCTGAGACCACCCTCGCGTTGGTTAACTTAGCCAGTAAGCGGCCAACGCGATCGCGCATTTCACGTCTATCGACAATCATATCTAGCGCACCATGCGCTAGTAAAAATTCACTTCGCTGAAACTCGTCTGGTAGCTTTTCACGTACCGTTTGCTCAATGACCCGTCTTCCCGCAAAGCCAATACTTGCTTTAGGTTCACCAATATTGATGTCTCCTAACATGGCTAAACTCGCCGAGACGCCACCATAAGTTTGGTCCGTCAATACTGAGATATAGGGTAATCTGTGCTCAGATAAGTGGTTTAACGCGGCGCTGGTTTTTGACATTTGCATGAGTGCCACCAAAGACTCTTGCATGCGCGCCCCTCCGCAAGCGGAAAAACATACTAACCCAGATTTTGTATTAATTGCGCTTTCAACTGCTCGGACAAACTTCTCGCCAACCACTGCGCCCATCGAGCCTGCCATGAAAGAGAATTCGAATGCACACGCAACAACAGGCAGCCCCAATAACTTGCCCTCCATCACCACCAACGCATCTTTTTCTCCAGTCGTTTTCTGTGCTAAAGCAATTCGCTCTTTATATCGCTTTAAGTCTTTAAAACCCAAAATATCTTGTGGCTCCAACTCACTTGCCAACTCTTGTTGTGTTCCATGGTCCAGAAAAGAGATCAACCTTTGACGCGCAGCCATTCTCATGTGATATGAGCATTTAGGGCATACTTCCAAATTTTCTTTTAACGCGGCACGATAAAGTATTTGTTCACACACAGGACACTTTGTCCAAACGCCCTCAGGGATAGACGCTTTGCGCGAACCTATTATATTTTTATTCTCAAATAACCGTTCTAACCAGCTCATAAATTCACCACTATTGATTACGTTCTAGCGCGATATCTCGTTGTTTGTTCGCTTAAACTTGTAAATAAAATTGTATGTAACTTAGTACAGAGATAAAGTGCGATATGCTGGCTTGATAATCCAATAAAGTGGGATAATGAAATGTTTGATAACGTTGACCAAATCTGGTTAAAAAGTTTTCACTGTGTTTATGAGAACAACAGCTTTAAGCGAGCCGCTGAGTGTTTGAACATACCAACATCAAATATCAGCCGACACATTGCCCTGCTTGAAGAAAAGTTAAACATTAGGTTGTTCAATAGAACAACAAGGCGAATGACGCCTACCGAGGCTGGAGAAGAGCTCTATAGCAGCACTCATCCGTTATTGGAGCAACTCAACGCCGCACTAGAAACGGTAACGCGCCACTCACACACGGTAACAGGGAAACTGCGAATTCTTATGCCAGACACACCTGTACTGGCCAAAGCGGTTGTCACCTTTTGCACGCAATACCCGTCAATCTCTTTGTCTTGCGATACAACGCTAAACCCTAAAGATGATGTTATTGACAGCTTTGATGTCATTTTGAGTTTTCATAGAGGGACTTTGTCAGACAGTAACTGGGTGGCGAGAGAGATAAAACGCTGGCCCAGTGCCATTTTAGCCGCGCCTCAACTAATTGAGAAATACGCCACCCCTTACAAAATTACGGATCTAAGTCATGTTCCCTGCATCACGACGCTTACCGCAGTAAATGGTGCACCATGGGTATTCAGAAACCCTGTTGGGGGCCATATTACTCAAACTGTGCAATCTTCATTCAAAGTAAACAGCGGTCATCTCGCCAGATATGGCGCGTTATCAGGGCTTGGATACGCAATATTGCCAATTGAGTCATGCCAAAATGAGATCAAAAATGGTGAGCTAGAAATCGTCACTCTAGAGTACGAACCTGAGGATTTAGTGCTTTACGCCTTTTACTCGTCTAGAAAACATGTAGCTAAGAAAATATCTATATTTGTTGAACATTTAAAGCAAAATGCGAAACTTAACGCTTAGCTAAGCTTTACTCAACTAATTTATCATATTTTGTTTTATCGTTTAGAAAGGACAGACACCGCTAAGCGATTTGAGACTCGATTTTTTCAAATAAAAAAGCCAGCAATTAACATTTACTGGCTTTTTATTAAAGAGGGTCAGTTGGCGTTTAGATTCTAAACGCTCCCACGTGACGATCGAGTGTTCGCGATAGCTCCGCGAGTTGTTGACTTGATTCTTCTAGTTGCTCACTCGCCGTTAGCGCACTTTTCACTGAGTGGCTGACGGTATCCATGTTCATATTAATTTCGTTTGCTACCGTTGATTGCTGTTCTGTTGCGGTTGCTACTTGAGTATTGATATCTGAAATAGTCGTCACTTGTGCAGCTATTGCTTCTAAAGCCTGTCGAGCTAACTCAGTTTCTGCCGTTCCTTCTTCAATAAGAGTCTTACTATTACTCATTGAATTCACCGCACTTTGAGCTTCAGTTTGTAGCTGGTGAATCATATTGTCAATTTCATCGGTAGAATGAGCCGTTTTAGTCGCTAGGTTGCGAACTTCATCAGCGACTACTGCAAAACCTCGGCCGGCATCACCAGCGCGTGCAGCTTCGATAGCCGCATTGAGAGCCAATAGATTGGTTTGCTCCGAAATACCTCTAATCACCTCTAGAATACTACCAATCGACTGAGTATTTTCAGCAAGACTCACGATAATGTTGGAAGTGCTGTTCATCTCGTTTTCAAGATTAGTCATCGCCGTTTTGGTTCTTTCTAGCGTCGTGTAGCCATCTTGCGCTTCATTACTTGCTGCACTCGCAGCATTTGCCGCTCCGGCAGCATTGGAGGCAATTTCATTGACCGTCGCAATCATTTCGTTCATGGATGTGACAACCAGCATGGTTTGCTCGTTCTGCTCTTGCCCTCTTGTGAGCGCTTGCTGAGATTGCCCACGCAAAGCGACAGCTGAACTATTAAGCTCCACACCAGTATTTACAACTTGTGTAATAATCTCATGTACTTTCCCAACAAAAACGTTGAAAGCAGAAGAAATTTGCGCGACTTCGTCATTACCTTTCGCTGGCAAACGAACGGTTAAGTCTCCGTCTCCTTTTGAGATGTCTTGTAGAGCGTCTTTAAGCGCAGAAAGCGGTCTCATCAGTTTATTTAGCAGAAGTGACAGAATCAAAACACACATAACGAAGATCGCCACCATAGAGATCAACTGGTAAGTAATAATTCCATTCGTCGCTTGGCTCACTTCGGTAATAGGAATACCAATATCAAAAGTACCGTATAACTGACCATCCACATAAATTGGTGCCATGATGTCAAACACCCATACTTTCTGGACATCGGCATACCACTTTGAGTACTGTTGAACACCTCTCGTCGCGCCTTCAACAGTATATTCATCGTTATAGGTTTTGTTCAGCTTGTGCTTATCACTGTGGGCTACTGCCGTTACGTTACGGTCAATTACAACGGCATAACTCACGTCTGAACGTTGTTTCAGCCCCTCAACAAGCGATTGTAAATCTTGCATTGGATTGGCTGAGTTCTCCAAAATATAACTCGCATTTCCCGCTAGAAACTCAGCTTGAACTTGGGATTTGTTTAAGATGATGTCATCGATTTTCTGACTCGAAATTAGGTACGTTGATGCCATACTCGCCACGACAGCAATACCAAACATGGCGCAGACTGCTAATAAGATGATTCTTTTCATTATAATTGTCTCAATACAATTCAATTGATGCTCATTAATCGAGCGCTAAGCCTTTCTTCTCCAAAACCAACCAAACTGCATTTTGGGTCTGTTTGGCAGAGCAAGACATAACTTTATAACTATGTATCTGCTTGGTTCCCGATTACTTTAGACAGAAGGAAAAAAAGTCTTCAAAACGTCACATTTCTACGAGGTTTGGCGAAGGGACGAGTACGCAAAAGGAAACGTTTGCATAGTTAAATTTAACTATGCGACCAAATTGGTATCGAACATTAAAGAAAAGACTTCTAATTAGCGTTTTGACCGTCGGGAGCGCTGTGGTCAGTGCTCCCGTTTTATCATTTAGTATCTCAGGTTCAGATATTAGAGCCACAATCGCAGCGGTTGTAATACGAGATGTTTGGTGAAGCGAGAATGACTTGGTTTGTAGATATGGCAGCGATGTCAGATCGAGTAATTCTCAATCAAGAATCGGCAGCAAAATATGCAAACCAAGGCATGAAGCCATTGCCCATAAAAAAAGAAAGGAAAAAAATCTTTACCACAGAGTTTAGCTCGTCAGCGATATGTATCCATGCATACCCATGTATAAACCAACTGCACTGATCAAGACGCCCGATAAGTAAGGAGCTCGACGTGCAACATCATTCAAACCGCTCCATTTAGATGTCGCTTTTTGCACGCCCACTGCTGCCACAACGCCAACAGCAACCAGAGTCAAGGCTAAGCCAATACTGAATGACACAACTAAAGTCGCACCAAGAGTCATTGCCTTAAGCTGCAAACAGATAAGCAAAACCGTTACCGCAGCAGGGCATGGAATCAAACCGCCCGTTAATCCAAACAGCAGAATTTGCCCATTCGTCACGTCTCGATTCTCAAAGCGCTTTTGAATGTCTAAAGCGTGAGCGCGCTCGTGAGCATCTTGATATTCCTTATCTTCGCTTTCTAAATGAGAACCAGGACGGAAATGTACATCAAAGTCATGGGTATGATCATGGTGCCCGATGATCAAAGTGACAGAAAGTCCATTAGAGACTTCAATGCAAGACGCCGATTCCAAGTATCCATCACGCTCTATAAAGTGATAAATATCAGCAGGTTGATAACCATCACTCGATACCGAAACCTTGATACCTTCAGCAGTTAAAGGTTTACCGATGAGTGTTCGCAACTGGAAACGGTGATGCTCCCCTTCCTCTGTAATCGAAAGCGAAACATGCCCATGTCCTGTATCCACAACTTGCGTCGTCCAATCGCGAGCATGATCCTGAGCTTTGTTCCAAGCTCGCTCATCGCTCCATGTCCGCCAAAACATCCATACGCCGGTTGTCACGATAATGACCCCAGACATAAGTTGCATCCATGGTTCAGCCGCTTCAGCGGTGAATTTCTGGCTAATATACATCCCGCCAACAGCGATTAACCATACAATTACAGTGTGAGAAAGTGTGGCAGCTAAACCCAGCATCACGGCTTGTTTGACCGTTCCTTTCACCGCGACAATGAACGCCGCCATCATCGTTTTAGAGTGCCCAGGTTCTAAACCATGCAAAGCGCCAAGCAAAATGGCACTGGGAATAAAGAACCACCCATTACCTTGTTGTAGTAACGCGACAAAATCCATTGTTGTTCTCTGTTGTTGATTCTAATTTATCGCAAACTATACTCCCCCCTAGTATTAAATACTACCCCCCAGTATAAATTGAGTGCTACATTATCAGTTAGAATAACTCTGCCCGTAACTTAAAGAAGATAAGACATGTCGCATACAACCAGAGATCAAAAGAAGCTCAACACTCGAGTCAGTAAAATACAGGGTCAGGTGAATGGACTTAAAAAAATGCTGGAAGAAGAGCATGAATGCCAAGATGTGTTGCAGCAGATTGCCGCTATTCGGGGGGCAGTAAATGGTTTGATGCGAGAAGTAATTAAAGGTCACTTACTTGAACACGTCGTACTTGAGGAAGACAAAACTCAACGTGAAAAAGATATGGAAGTCGTATTAAAAGTACTGGACTCTTATATAAAGTAACCCTACTTCGCTAGAGTAAAGTCACTAAGGTTAAACTCGAATAGATCCTTTATAGGTAATCGCTTACTAAGCGGGAAATAGCAATGGCAGATATAGACCATACTACCTGCCATTTACATAACAATATATTCCGTAACAACCTCACATAGTGCCGTAAATTCCCTAATAATGCTCACATCAATCATTCTGGCTGCAACTTTAACCAGAACCGACTTGATACACATAGGGGCAAAATCTATTCAGGTTGGAAAGTACTTATATCCATCAGATGGATAACTTTAACTCACACAAATTGAAAAAAGCCAGCTATCTAGCTGGCAAAAGGCATTGTGAAAATTTGAAAAGGCTTTTCTTGGGACTCAAACTTTATTTGTGAGCTCTTTTAATGTTTTACGCAATGTATTGATACCGAGAGCACCCGGTACAACCCACCCTTTATTGATAACCAACGTTGGCGTAGAAGTGATGTCATATTCTTGAGCCAACTTTCTGTCACGCTGTATCTCAGCTTGTCGCTCCGGAGAAGCAAAGTCCTCAAGAAAACGAGCCTTATTCAGCCCAACCTCACCAGCAATTTCTGTAAGCTCGTCCAAATCACCAATATTTCTGTTTTCACTCATATGTGCATGTGTAACAGCATCAAAATAGTCCCAGTAAGCACTGGATCCTCCCTGTTGTTCAGCCGCCTTACATGCCACCAAACCTGGCGTTGAAAATGGGTATTCAAACGTCTGCTGACGCATCCCTTCTACGTTTACGCGCTTTTTATCGTCGGCACGCGCACATTGCTCCCAGTGTTCCAAAATAATTTGCTTCGCTTGTTTCATTGAGCCAAACTTGCCAATCATTTCTTCCCGTGAGGCAGACAAAGCAAATGCATGATGATGGATATCTAAATTAAACTCTTTTTCAAGCTGGCGTAGTCGAGGTGACAAAACATAACACCACCCACAAATGACGTCGTGAAAAAAATCGACTCTAATTTTTTTGCTCATTACTTTTCTCCAAGATTGAAAGTATTACTGGCTTACCAACTAATGACCGGTCCTGCTGGAACAATTCCATAAGGGTTAATGTGCTTGTGCGAGAAGTAGTAATGCAACTTCATGTACTCGATATCGATCGTTTTTCTGATGCTCTCATGACTGAGTAAATCCAGCATATACTGGTAAAGGTTATCGAAGGCTTTTAGTGGCTTTTTATTGGCCTTAAAGTGAACTTCATAAACGGCTTCAAACCTGACAAGTGTGGGTAACAGAAACAGATCCGATAGTGTGATATTCGAACCATACAGATAACGAGTTTGACTTAGCCTGTTGTTCAACTGCTCCATAGCATCAAATAAGGTGTCACTGGCTAGATCATATTCTGCCTGCTCTGTGGCAAAACCAACGTGGTAGACCTTTCGATTCACATTGACGTGTAACCACTCGTTGAGCTTTTCTATTTCTTCTCGCAGACTATCTGGAACCAACTCAACTTTGTTCTTAGCTAAAGGTAGCCAGTTGGTAGCAAGCTCCATTGCTATCGCAGAGGAATCATTACCTACAATTGCATGATCTTGTCTGTCCCATAGTATCGGTACTATTGCTCTTCCCGTGTAATTTGGATTTGCTCGTTGGTAAAGCTCTATCAAGTTTTGAGAGCCGTACAAAGGATCTGAGTTAGCATCGTCAAATAACCATCCGTCGGAATATCGCTTTGCTGCAACAGAAGAAACAGTTATTGCGTCATTCAATCCTAGGTAATTGATCACCAGATAAGGCCGATGGGCAAAAGGGCAAGCAAACGACATGTACAAGTGATAACGCCCTTGCTCAGCGACTTTTGGCAATTCAAAGCTGTCCTCATGAGACAGGTCTTTTACTTCTTTATTTGGATACCAAATCCCTTTTTCTAAAACAGCCATGGGGTGCACCTACATACTTAAATTAAGGAAACATATGTAATAACGCGAGCTTTCGCTCAACGTTACATTGTTAAGGTATACAGCGACGAATTTGACTCACAGCATTGAACGTAACATCCAGGCTGTTTTTTCATGCTCTCGCATTCGATCAGAAACCAATGAAGCAGAAGATTCATCATCCCCATCCTGAGCCAATTTCAGAACGTCTCGGCAAGTCTTGACCACTTGCTCATGAGAACGAACAAGAATAGACACCATTTGTTCTGCTGAGGGCACGCCATCTACTTCAGAAACTGAGCTAAGGTCGGCGAACGCTTTGTAAGTCCCTGGCGCAACTTCACCTAGTGTTCGTATTCGCTCAGCAATGTCATCGACGGCGATTGCCAATGCGTTGTATTGCTCTTCAAACATAAGATGTAGCTCGCGAAATTGGGGGCCAGTAACGTTCCAATGAAAATTATGCGTTTGCAAATACAAAGTGTAGGAGTCTGCCAGAAGGCGTTTAAGCGCTTCTCCAATCACAACACGATCCTGTTCGTTTATACCAATATCCACTTTCATACCTACGCTCCTATAGTGCGTTTTCAAAGGAAGACATCAGCGCTTCCAGTTCAACTTTAGTCGCTACGTCAAACTCACCATCGTGAATTTTCTCCTGATAACTCCCTAAACTGTAGATTCCTTTAACGTCGCCACCCCACCATGGCATTAGCTCCGCCATCGTTCTGAGATTGGTCGCACCGCCATTCGGTCCAGGAGAAGTACTGACTAAAAGAACGGGTTTCTTATCGTCACCAAAGAAGGATTTACCTGATTCAGCAACACGTGAAAGCCAGTCAATGACATTCTTTAAAAATGCGGGCATAGAGCCGTTGTGCTCAGGAGAAGCAATAATCAGCGCATCGTGTTCATTCATCATTTGTCTCAATGTGATGGCGTCGGCTGGTATACCTTTTGACTCTGCATCAATGCCATACATTGGCAAATCGAAATCTTTCAATTCGATGATGGTCACTTTAGTTTGGGTGGCTTTTTCAGCCAAGGAACGAATCAGAGTATTATGGATTGACTGACTGTGATTACTTCCCGAGAGCGCGAGTATCTTTTTCATGAGTTAGTCCTGTTAGGTATTTAAGGTCAACACCTCAGTGTTGGTGATTACAATAAATACTAATTGACTAGCATTGGTGAATAAACTATATGTTAGTAACTAAATAGTTTACTTTTGGTAAACAATAAGAGTTTAAATGAGGTCGAAGTGGATAAAATAAGGGCGCTAACCGTTTTCAGAAGGGTTGTGGAACTGGGAAGCTTCAAAGCAGCAGCTGAAGATTTAAGTCTGTCAAAAGCAGCCGTTAGTAAGAATATCAATGAGTTGGAAGACTATCTTAAAAGCCCTCTGATAAACCGAACTACGCGTAACATGCACATAACGGATAATGGTCAACTTTACTACAATCAGGTTTGCAACATATTAGATGATTTGAAACATGCTGATTTGTCAGTCATCGAGTCGTCTCATACGTTAAAAGGATCACTGAAAATAAGCGTTCCTATGTCGTTAGGAATTTTAGAAATTAACCCCATCATTTGTGAATTCATGCACCAATATCCTGATTTGTCTATTGAAGTTGTCATGAGTGACCAATATGTCGATCTCATCGACTCAGGCATTGATATAGCGATTCGAGGAGGGGGAGAATTAAGCAATTCTAGTTTAAGATCCCGAAAGCTTATCGATATGAGACGAGTGCTTTGCGCTTCTCCTGAATATCTTTCAAAATCCAGCGAGATTCTTAAGCCAGAAGATCTCGCTCATCATAAGTGCCTCATATACAGTTTTTCTTCGTCAGCAAGACGTTGGCTATTCAGAAATGAGGATGAAGTCAAAGAGATCGAGCTTCAATCAAGTTCTTATGTCGTAAACAATGGATTAGCGCTCAAGCAAACAGCGTGCTCAGGCCATGGTATTTTATTGCTGCCGGATTTATTCGTTAAAGGCGAGTTAGAATCTGGGGAATTAGTTGAGGTTTTATCGATGTGGCAAGCTGATAGGCATTCACTGTATGTTGTTTATCCTTTCCATAAAGAGCAATCTCAAAAAGTCAGAACTTTTATTGATTTTGTCGTTAAACACTTCGAAAACAAACAGCACTAGCCTTCATCTTCTCCTGTCAAATTGATTACCTGAGCATGAAAACGCAACCTTTGTGAGAAGGTGGCCAGATGTGAGAAGGTGGCCAGATTTTTCAACAGACTTGATTTCGCTCGGCCTGACTATTCGACACTTGCAATACCACAGTAGAAAGAATGGATAGTGCAATACCAGGATATACAGCTGTGGGTATACTCTTTCCATCAAATAACAACATGATAAAAGCAACAAATACAGGACTTAGATAAATATAAGCCATCACTTTTGCAGGCCCCAGTACAACGGTGGCTTTGTGGATGATAAAGGTTGAGAGCAATGTCGCAAACAAAGCGAGGTATAGCATGTGCAAGGTAAGCTCGGCATTTAATGCAAACCAGTCTAGTGGTTGATGGAATACAAACAATGCCAGCAACATCCAGAAGGCACCGCCAATCAGAGTACAAAACACGGTAACAATGGTTTCTTCTCCACGATGAAAAACTTTCATCGAGACAGAAAAACACACCATAGACATACACCCGAGCAAAAACAAAATATCTCCTTTGTTGAGGTTTAGTTTCAATAATGTCTCTAAATCTCCTTTCACAACCACCCAACATGTCCCGACAGTCCCTACCAAATAAACGCCAAGCATCTGAATAGATAATTTTTCCTTAAAGAGGAAAACACTAACAATGGCAGTAATAAATGGCACTAATGTATACAGTGTGCCTGTGTTTAATGCCGTGGTTGTCTGCAAAGCCCTGAACATACATATAAAAAAGATCGCAAAGAAAAGGCTCATGATAAGACTTCTTGGAAACACATCTTTTGCCATTTTGATGCGATGTTTCTTTGTCAGAATAAAAGGAAACAATACCAGTGCTGCAAGCAGGAATCTCAATAACGTTAAGGAGAATGGATTGATTACACCGGATAGTTTTTCTGAAGATAAAAAAGATCCTGCAACCAGCGCTGTCACTAATAAGGACAAAAGGTGATATTTAATATTTTTCACATCAAGGCCATCTATTTTAAGGGGATAAATACTCTACTAGTGCTCAAGCACTAAAGACTTAACCATAACAGCCGCATTGAGTAATTAAAGCTCCATTTAGTAACTTAACTGTTTACCAAAGAGAAATAGTTTGTAGTAATTGACTCCTTATTAATACACCTCCACATCGTCAGTTCACTATTGGTAAACAATTTGTTTACCTGAGTGCTGTTTATCTGATTTAGCGCGACTTCTACACTTAGGCCTGAAAACACAACTCATCGTCCTATAATCAAGCAGGAGACCGAATGATGAAAAAATGGATCAATTTAGTATTAGTGAGCATGATTGCCACTATGCCGATCGCACAAAGCGTAGCAAAAACAATGTCAACAGAGGGTCAGCTGACTCTGTCTTACAGTGATGGTAGAGCGCCAACTCAAGGCGTTGAGAAGGTCAACGAAGTGCTCAAAACTATTGGTGTGCGAGTTAGTACCGTTTCGCTGCCTGAAGAAGCCAAACCTATTCTGGAAATATCCAAAAAAAGAGCTATTACAAAGGAAGAAAGTGAAAAACTAATCTCACTATTTTCTATGCACCGTGGTGACTTACTGGATCAAATCGAAAAAGCTGGCCGATTACCAGAGGCACACAGAGGCGGTTTCCTATCGACGTCTGAAGTAGGCGTTGCTCCATATCCAAAGGTTTATGATATGAAAGCAATGACTCCAGAAGTTATGCACTTTCTACAAGAAAAATTCGGCAAGTTACATGTTAATAGCTCAGAGAATGGCGTAGGTATCGATGAAGTGATGACCATCGTGTCTGGTGGGCCATGGACTTGGTTCTTTGTATTACCAGACAATGTGATTGGTAAACTGACGCTGAGTCACGTCTCACTAGATGGTGATGCGTGGCGAATCAGCTACCCAGGTCTCGTACCTCATGGTGGGTTCTTAGATGCACCTTATGGCTTGGTTGTCGCTTATGCACACGGCCCTAAAAACTTTGTTATGCGTTATGAAGAGCCGAGTGTTGAAGGTACGGAAACGCTGGGTACTAACTCATGGATCGACTTCAGCGGCGATATTCCAAAGCTACTGGATTAATATCAAAAGTACGACAAACCAAGACTAACGAAAAAAATGACTCGGCTTACTTGCTGAGTCTTTTTTCATTTTTAGGGGATATCACTCCTTTGGTTAACGAAGTGTCCTTGGTAAGTATAACTTTTCTTTAACTAGCAACAGCTTAGCGATAGAAAAGCCAACTGTATAGGTAATAAGTGGGGATTGAGCGCTTCCAATATACATAGACCGTGCTGTGTACTTTCTGGCAGAAAACACATCCTTTTGTTTTCTAAATTACCAAATTACTGATTACATCTGGATATGGAAGCTCACTTCGCTTTATCGCTGCTCGTCACTTGTCATCAAAAATCAAATTCACCGCAATTGCCATCAAAACTAAACCTGAGATTGGCAGCAAGACACCCAATGGTGAGCGCTCGATGTAAGGCAAGTTTTCCGCAATCAATAAACCCCACTCAGGTTCTGGCGGCTTAACGCCAAGTCCGATAAAACTCAGAGAAGTCAGGCTGAGCGTAATGTACGGCAAACGTAGAAACGCATGACGAATCAATGGCGGCAGCACATAAGGCAACAAGTAGTAACGGAGTACTCGCCACTGACTGGTTCCCCAAATGGGCGCAAGATGCGTGTAAGGCTGCGCTTTGGCTTCCATCAACAAACTTGCACAGTGCGCTGCTAATGGTGCCCATGACACCATAACAATCGCAATCAAGGCACTGTTTGGGTTCATCCCCGTTAGACCAGCAATCAGCAGACCCGCCACAATGTATGGCACACCTTTGGTAATCTCAATTAAGCCTTGGCTATAACGAGTCACAAAGCCGAGCAGCAAACCAATCACCAAACTAAGGAAGGTTGCGATGATGCCCATTTTGATTGTCGACATCATACCGCCGCCAACACGAGCAAGCAGATCTCGACCAACCGCATCGGCACCAAACGGTGCTGCTAAGCTAGGCGATTCAAGGCGAGTAAATTGGATAGTGTAAGGATCGCGCATTAACGCCCATCCCGCACAACCAATCAGCAAGGCAAAGATTGTTGCACTGACGATACGTTTGGTGGTGCTTTGGGTAAAACGGAACGTGCTGTGACTGCTGATCAACTTGCCACTCGTGACACTGTGCCCGAGTAACCAGCGTTGCAATAAGATGCTCGCACTGCTGATCAACATCGAGAACACCAGCAACACCAACAAGCCACCTTGCAGCATCGGTAGATCTTGTGACTTCGCTGCGCCTAAGATTAGTCGTCCGATGCCCGGAATGGAAAACACTTGTTCCACAGCAACCGCGCCGCCGGTTAAACCAATCACCGTCATTGCGATTTGAGGAATCAAGTTACTAACGGCACGCCACAAGGCAAAGCGTAAGATTTGAAACTTACTGACGTTTGCCGATAGCCAAGTGATCACCCAAGGCTCATCTAATACTCGCTTGAGGCTGTCATTGAGCAAGCGCCCGAACAAGCCAGCAGCAGGCAATGCCATTGCCAAACTTGGTAGCCAGAGGTTTTGCACGCCTTGCCAACCATAAGGCGGGAACCAGCCCAACCAAATGGAAAACACCATGATCAGCAACGAAGCAATCACGTATTCTGGCAATGAGACCAACACCGAACTGAGCGTGTCATGATGCTTGTCTAAACGATTCTGTTGCCAACGACGCACGGTGTAAAGCACGCTCGCCATGCACATTACAAATGCCATACCTAACGCTGTAAGCATCAGTAATAGTGACGTTTTTGCGGTTTGTTGAACGCTCTCCATGACGGACGCCCCGCTCACCCAAGAGACACCTAGGTCACCTTGCATGGCAAGCGTCAACCAATCCCACAGTCGCTCAGCAGCGCTGCGGTCAAGTTGAAGATCTTCTCGAATTGCTTGCAGAGCTTCTGCCGTCAGCAATTGTTGAGCCCCCGCACGGGCACGGAGGATTGATTGGCTTGGATCGATACCGGCAATATCCGGCATCAAACCCACCAGTACAACCACTACCCCGAGTGACAGGAAGCGCGACAAAAAACGCGCAAACCATTCGGGCATACAAGCGCCCCAACGAAAGCGCATGTTGGCAACAGACGACATCGAGTTAGTTCACCTCAGTAAACTGGTCGATCAGGCGACGCTCACGTGGGTCACGTTGTGCATTCTTCACGCGGTCACTCTCACCTTGGATTACACGCTCGTGAAGCAGTGGAATCACAGCGTATTGCTCAAGGATTTTGCTTTCTGCTTCGATTATCGCTTGTTGGCGTTTCTCACCCAATGGCTGACGATCAGCGTGTTTCAATGCTGCGTCCACTTCTTCAGAGCAGAACTGACCTAGGTTGTAAGAACCTTTACAACTAAAGTCACTTTGCATGTACGCTACTGGGTCACCAGAATCCAGCACTGTTGCACGTGACAACAAGAACGCATCGAACTTACCTGCTAGTGCATCGTTTTCGATTTGTGCGTATTCACGAACATCTAGCTCAACCACAAAGCCAGCCGCTTCAAGTTGTTGCTTTAGCAGCACCGCTACTTCTGGCAACTCAGCACGGTCGGTAAATGTACCGATGGTGATCTTCTCACCGTTCGCGTGGCGCATTTCCATGGTTTCCATACGAGGGTTCGCATCACGAATTGGCTGAGCCCATGCCAATGCAGGACCTAACAAACCTTTTGCTGAATCGGCGTGGTTCTCGTAAACCGTTTTGATGATTTGCTCACGGTTAACCGCTTGAGCCGCTGCTTTACGCAAACCGAACTGGCTAAACACATCTGATTTGTTGTTTAGGTAAAGCGTGTTGGTACGCGGCATGGCGACTTCGTGCAGCTGTGAAGATTCCATCATCGCGATTTGCGATACAGGAACCGCTTCAACTACATCCGCCTCACCGGTACGCAGCGCTGCAGCACGAGCAAAACCGTTTGGTACGTATTCAGCAAAGATACTGTCTACTTTTGCTTTTTCACCCCAGTAACCGTCAAAACGCTTCAGTTTTGCGCTGGTTGTCCCGTTGATTTCTATCAGAACGAATGGACCCGTACCCGCATTGATTGGCACAACACGACCGTTTTCTTGATATGCAGCACCAGAAAGGATCGCTAGCTGTGGGCTAGAAAGACGGCTTGGCAACAGTGGATCGTTAAAGGTCGTTTTGATTTCAACAGTGAAGTCGTCCAATGCGCGAACTTGCCATTCGATACCATCCAAAATGCGTGGCTTAGGAGCGGCATCTAATGCTTTTTGTAGAGAGTTCACAACCGCATTGGCATCAAGGTCAGAACCATCGTGGAATTTCACGCCCTTACGTACCGTAAATTGCCACGTCATCGGGTCAATTTGTTCCCACTCTGTTGCCAGCATAGGCTCTGCTACCGACTGATCGTTTAGGTTCACCAGCGTTTCTGCCGTGCTCCAACGTGACAGTTTGAACGCGTCATCTGAAAGTGGTGACAAACCTGTGCGTGGTGGTTGCATCATGGCAACGCGAATTTCCGTTGCTTGCGGTGCAGCTGCTTTTTCCGCTTCTGGCTTGCTTTCGCCAGAGTCAAAACAACCCGTCAGCAGTGCGCTTAAAGCCAGCGACAAAGCTAACTTGGGAGTACTAAGGTGCATAAGAAACCTCTCCAATGGTTTTTGTGAATTCATTACTTTTGTGTTGAGCGCTCATCAAGGCTCTCGTGATCAAGTGCGATGGGTTATTTGTCACGTTCTGTGCTGTGCCGTGCTCGACAACGCGTCCTTTGTCTAACACTAGGATTTCATCGCATAGGGTTTGTGCCGCATCGAGGTCATGTGTCACCAAAATCAAGCGCATCTGACGACTCTTTTGAATGCCTGCCAACAAGTCGAGAATCTGTTTACGACTGACGGGGTCTAAGCTACTGGTTGGCTCATCGGCAACCAACACGCAAGGCTCAACAATCAAAGCTCTGGCGATAGCCACACGTTGAGCTTGCCCAACTGATAATTGCTGCGGGTTACGATCCAGCAATGTGAGATCCAAACCGACATCCGTCAAAACCTTTTCCACCTTCTCGTTAAGCTCTTGCGTCAAACCAATGTTGCTTAGCGGCTCCAGTAAGATCTGGCGAACGGTGTAGTACGGATTCAAGCTCGATTGCGGCTCTTGAGGAATCAGTTGAATGTGCTGACACAACTCTTGACGCTGCTTAGCCGAGCTACGCGATAACGGATAACCACACACATACACTTCACCAGATGTGGGTTTACGAAGACCAAACAGAAGTTCAATCAAGGTCGATTTACCCGCACCAGAAGGACCAACAATCGCAATGTTCTTTGTGTCGATGGCAAGATCCAGTTGTTCGAGCGCTTTAAACGGTTTGCCCCCTAACCAACTTGGTTTGGAGTAATAGTGAACACTGGCTTGCTCAAAGCGAACTTCCGCCGATTTAGGCTGCGTGTGCCCGCTCAAGTTGTGCTTAGTCAAAATAGGCTCCAGAGATGAGGTTAAGGCAGCAGTTGCGCAAGTTGTTGGCAGAAAGGATGCGAACTTTGCTGAATGGCTTGCCATGGTGCGCCATAAGCCACCATGGTGTTGTCCGCAATCACCAAAACTTTGTCACACGCCAAAGCCGCAGATAGATCGTGCGTGATCAACAAACCACTGATGTTGCGTTGCTGAACACTGCTGCGGAACAACTCAAGGATCTCCGCTTCGGTGATTGGATCGAGCGCACTGGTGGGCTCATCCGCGATGATCAAGTTGGCACTACCAAGCAACGCGATCGCAATACAAATACGCTGACGTTGACCACCAGATAGCTGGCTTGGATGCTGCGCTAATGCTGCTTTTGGATCCGTAAATCCGAGTTGAGACAGCAAGGTCGTCACCGTTTCTCGGTTTGCTGAAGACAAACGTGTTTTGTTGCCCGTCAATGCCAAACACAGTTGTTGCTCGACAGAGGCCAATGGATTCAGTGCTTTAAGTGCATCTTGGAAAATGACCGCAGGACGCTGCGATTGACTGCGTTGCAGCATGGCAGTCTGTGCGACTTCACTGCTGTTAAGCTGGATACTTCCGTCTACCCAAATATCAGACGGCAAAAAACCTGCGACGGCTTTCGACAACATGGATTTACCAATGCCGGAAGGTCCCATAATGGCAAGAACTTCACCTTGAAACAGCTCAAAAGAAATGTCTTTGAAGAGTGTGCGTTCTGAGTCTGTAAGGCTGAGATTATTAACGGAGAGTATTGGTCGAGAAATCACGGCATCAAACTAAATGTAATAATATAACATCACAAATAATATCATGCGGGTTAAAGCAAGGAAACCAGTCGGAAAGGTTATTTCATCACCTTTTTCAGATTTATCAACAAGGGCAGATAGCTCCCCCCCCCCTTGTGATAAGAACATCTAAGTTAGGTCATTTGTGACAGTGTGTATTAAAGACACTTTTGTTTAACTTGACCGAGGTATGGAAACAAGAAGACAAAGCGCCCAACGTAGAACAACGTGAATGCCAGCCATAAACCGTGGTTGCCCCAATATTGCACCGCAATAAATTGAGTCACTAAGAACAACACCATGGTTAGAAAGGTAGAGTTACGCACTGGTCGCGTCGTCCCTGTACCGGTAAAGATGCCGTAAAACGTAAGACCAAAACCAGCAACCAACGGGAATGCCAATAACCAAGGGCTCATGTCCAAATACAGCTCAACAAGATTTGGCAAAGTGGTAAATAACGACACCACTTGGTGTTTGAACTGCGCTAGCAGCAAGGTCAAGACAACAACGAACGCTGCGGTCCATTGCGTGTTTAGCTTAATCACGTTATCAAGCAATGTCTTATTCTTCTGCCCTACTGCTTTACCTGCAAAGACGCTCGACGCGTTCGCTACACCGTCGAACATGTAGCTGACGATAAAGGTCACTTGCATCATGATTGCGTTCGCCGCGAGCACATCAGAACCAAGCTGAGAGCCCACACGCGCCATCATGTTGAAGAACACCAATAGACACACAGTACGAAGCAGCAGATCCATATTGGAAGACGCAATGACTCTGAAATCTTTACGCGTCATTTTTGCTGTTTGAATGTAATCAAACAGCGGGAAGCGACAAGTTTTCAGCACCAGTACCGCACCAATAACAAACGTCGAAATTTGCGCGATAAGTGTCGCTACCGCAACGCCAGCAATGCCCATATCGAAGTACAACACAAAGACGATATCCAGCACGATGTTCAGCACGTTACCAAACACTTGCGTGAACAAGGTTTCTTTGGCTTTCGCCTGCCCCATCAACCAACCAATCACGGTGTAGTTCAGCAGTACAAATGGCGCACCAAAGATCATGATATCGAAGTAAATCTTAGCGTTTTCTGCCACGACGGCATCAGGGGAGATAATCAGCTCTGCCCCCATCCAAATCACGGACTGCAACGCAATGAAAATCAAGCCAAGGCAGAGCGAAAGCACGAAAGGACGCAATAAGCTGCTCGCTTGATCCTCTGGGCTATTTTTACCTAATGCGATTGCACTTTGCCCGGTAGTACTGACGCGGAAGAAGCCAAACAGCCAATACAAGGTATTCATGATGACGGTGCCTATCGCTACACCACCAATCATCTCAGCCACACCGAGTTTACCGATCACCGCGGTGTCCACCGCCCCCAATAATGGTTGGGTTACCGTAGAAACGATGAAAGGAAATGCGATTTTAAAATAGTCTTTATGAGTCAGGGACATCTTAAATTATGAACAGGATTAATTTTTATAAGGTCGCTATCATATGCGAATGGCGTCCGAACATGAACCAAAGTTCGCCAGCAAGGAATAGCATTGATAATTGATACAACCAGCAAACGTATTCTCATACCAAAGCTTGAAATAGGATAACAACTTATGAGAAAAGCCAAGTTAACTGCATATAAATGAGTTTCTAGTTTGGAAAGATTAGCGTTTGGTTGAGCATGGCAGATCAGAATGTATCTGCCATGTCATAACGGTAGTGATTGGTGAAAAGAGACCGTACAGATGATATTTAATGCTTGTGGGTTTCATCTGACAATGTTTAGGTCGATACCAAGCCTTATGTTCTGTAAAGCACCTTCACAACATGCCAACCGAACTTGGTTTTAACTAAATGCGGCGTTAACACTTCGCCAGAAAAGCACACTTTGTCGAATTGAGGTACCATTTGACCACGGCGGAATTCACCAAGGTCACCACCGCGTTTGCCTGACGGGCAAGTTGAATACTTCTTCGCTAATGTCTGAAACTTTGCGCCTTTTTTCAGTTGCTTGATTATGTCTTCCGCTTGCTCTTTGTGCTTCACAAGAATATGTAATGCGGCTGCTGTATTTGCCATTGTTCTATCTCTCACTATTCTGGTCGCGCAAGTGTACCCAATCCTTTTTAACAGACCAAACATTTCTTAATAATAGCTCAGCGGTAAAGGCCCAAATACACGAGGAATATAAAATCGTCTACATAATGAGTTTAAAATACAAACAAGTTTTGCTCAGTTAATCACTATTCTCTAAAAGATTGTCTAAAAAGCTCACATTTGTCTCTCCGATGGTTGAAGCCTTCGTCTGATAAGATTAGATTAGACACAATTCGGTGGTATTTATAAGGTTATTTTCATGGCAAAAGTCGTTAGCAAAGCGAATCAATCTCAGGGCATGTTGATGTTTAAGCTCACCCTGCAACAGAGTTTCGCTATCGGTACGCTAAAAGTCCGTGAAATCGTCCCGTACATGCCAACGACAAAGATCCCTTACTCGCATCATCACGTCATTGGAACCGTTACGATACGTAACTTAACAGTACCAGTGATCGATATGTCAGCGGCTGTTGGCTTTCGTCCTATTAGTGAAGAAGAATATAAAAGCTGCTACTTGATCGTGACAGATTGCTTGCGAACCGTGGTTGCGTTTATGGTTCGTAGTATAGAGAAGATCATTGAGTGCGATTGGAAAGCTATTGAAACGCCACCTCCGAGCGCTGGAAAAAATATTTTCGTGACTGGAATTACTCGCTACGAGGACAAAACTGTTCAAATGCTGGATGTGGAGCTGCTACTTTCCAAAATTTATCCGCAGTACGAGAATTCAAAGATCCCAATGCTGACAGATATTGAGCGAGAACGCCTAAAAGCACTCAGTATTCTATTGGTGGATGACTCTTCCATCGCTCGTAAACAGCTGTGTGACGCACTCGATAGCATCAATATTGGGTATCAAATCTGTAAAAATGGTTTAGATGCATTGGAACTGATGAAAAGTGACGCTGCGGCTCATCGCCCAATTGATATTCTGGTCAGCGATATTGAAATGCCCGGATTAGACGGTTATGAATTAGCATTTGAAGTTCAGAATAATTCCTCTCTGAACCATTCATACCGCATTTTACATACATCGTTATCGAGCGAAATCTGTGTAGACAGAGCTCACCAAGTTGGCGCGCATGAGGCACTTGAGAAATTCAATGCAGGAGAACTAATCGAAGCGATGCTTCGCGGAGCAAAAGAGCTAGAAGCCAAAGCTATGACTTCTTAACTCTTATTGGACGAGTTGATTTGAGAATATAATGCAGTACTTGTCCTATCCCTGATGCTCACATCCGCTAATTTCTCAGCTCACTTCTTTGGCATCGCGTAACTACGAGAAACGAATTCCGTCTCTTTGACTTGGTGAGCATGATTAATATAAGAAGCTAGGCTGTAAAGTACATTCGCTAATAAGTTCGCGTAACGAAACAAAATAGGTGCGGGCTGCTTCTTACCTGTATGTTCAACGGCAACTAATGCTCGTACCGTTTTTTTAGCTTGGCAACGGCACAAATGCAATTGACTGGCTGCCGGGTGCCCTCCGGGTAGAACAAAGCCTTTGAAGCCGCCATCAATACGTTGCTTGAGCAAAGCATAATCGGCCTTTAACTCTTCGACTTCCGTCTCTGTAATCGCTAATTTTCCGCGAACCGAACCATTTAGATGATAAACATTAGGCTGCATTCTTGTCAGTATATCGCGGCTAAACTCGTCCAACTCCATAGCGAGAACAAGGCCAATACGACTACAAAGTTCATCTGCTGTAATTTCAAAGTCACAAACCGGACTGTCCTCGTAAATAAACGGATAGCAAATCTCGCTCAATTCCTTGCTTACAGGTTTCATGCTTTTGTTCCAATATAAAAAAGGGAGTCAGTATAACCTAACTCCCTTTAAACGTTCATTATGCCAAATGATCGACATTCATATGATCGGTTTACAATCAGGCACTTTCGACTTTCTTGTGACCTTCTTGAAGGTGAACAAAATCGACTAAATCATCACCAGACACTTGATACGCCTGACCAAAACCTTTAACAAATAGCCCCGATTCTGGCTTTAAGTTAAACAAAACGAAATCCTCTAGCTGGCTTAGACCATCAATAATCTCACCAAAACGCTCTTTCATTTG
The DNA here is from genome assembly GCF_033337375.1 of Vibrio sp. YT-17. Taxonomy (NCBI): domain Bacteria; kingdom Pseudomonadati; phylum Pseudomonadota; class Gammaproteobacteria; order Vibrionales; family Vibrionaceae; genus Vibrio; species Vibrio sp. YT-17. Next base: position 62,231 of record NZ_JAWOQP010000015.1, on the reverse strand, counting down.
TTCAACAACTTGTTGCCACATCTCTGTGTCTCGCTCAACTACATTTGCTACCGCATCAAAAGTTAAGCGCTTACGAGCAAACAGCTGCTTTGAAGACTCTTCATCTTCGATCATCATCAATGAAACATTTGGATTTTCTAAAAGGTTACGGGCATGACGAGCGATTTTAGAAATGAGAACGAAATAACCTTCCTGGTTTTGGACATAAGGCGCGTAGCTTACATTCGGGCGACCTTCTGCATCGACAGTTGCAAGCTGAAGTGTACGGCGCTCCTGACGAAACTCTTTGATCTCTGGCCCTAAACGACCTTGCAAACGCTCTTGTTTAACTTGTTGATCCATATTGATACCTGACTTTACTAATTAGTATTCGAGTTAAGCCTCGATTATGTTTGTGATTACTTTTTTAATTCGGCTTGTAGGGCGCGAAATGCGGTTACTTGCTCTACAATCAACTCGCGCTTTTCGTTACGGCCTAAATAAACCTTGAAAATATTGCTTCCGCACTCTGAGAAAAAACCAAAATAGTGACTCTCTCTACCCATAAACGGTTTACTGACTAATGCGACATTTTTAACGTTATCTAATTTAAGGTGGCCGTGCAGTTCACCTTCTCTACCCATTAAATTGTAATAGCCACGCGCCACTTTTCCTTTTGGAAACGGCGCTTTAACTTCAAAGATAGAACCAAAAGAGTGGACGATGGTCGTCACCGGGCCAAAACCAACCAAACTTTCTAGGATGCTTTGCGCTTGCTCTCCTGGTGCAATAGCCACCATTTCCTGAGGTAGAGCCGCAACAACCTCAAACTCGGAAATGCCAAGACGCTCTGCCATCGCAGCTGGCAATAATTGTGGTTCTTGCTCTAGTAATACTTCAACTTGTTGCTTGATTGATTCCATTGTGTCTTCCGTTTTTGTTCAATTTGTTTTCATTAATTATTGGATGCTTTCGGTACGGTTTCGTGCATCTCTGACGTGAGTACCTGAATACAACTTTGAGCCAGTGACACTGCCCAGAAGCTGCCTGCAAGAGTAAGGATTGCGCTACGTTCATGTAGTTGTACTAAGCCTTTCGCTTGCCACACTTTAAATAGAGGCAATAAAAACCCGAACGCGTCCTCTCCCATAAATGATGGAAGTTGATTTGCTTGAACAATGCCACGGTCAAACGCAGATTTGAGTGCAGAAAAAAGTGGTTCTAGAGGGCTTTGCTTCATCATCATCGCGATGGTGCTTTGACCTTCTTTGACCGCTTTAATATAGGTCTCTAGTGTGCGGTGTTGCATCATCCCGTAGCCACCGATATTACCTCCAGCACCACAGCCAATTGGCAATACCTCTGCATAAGTCTTGGCTAAACTATTGTATAAACTACGCTCGCGGTTATCGATTGCCCAATGGTTCACACTCAGTTGCTTCATATGGTGTTTGGCCATAAAGTTCACACCGAGCTCATACATTCCCGCTTTTTCTGGTGTGGTCGCAGGTGGCGGGATTTTTCCCTTTTCTACGAGGTTGAGCATGGGAGCTGACCCGCCAACCACTAACTGATACAAATCCAGTCCGTGTGCGCCAGTCGAGAGGAAATCATTTAAATCTTGCTCTAACACTTCTTTGGTTTGATAAGGTAAGCCATAGAGTAAATCGATAATGACCGGAATTTTGTCTTCTTTGGCGATCTCGCTCACTCGTTTGAGGACATCTTCCCTATCATCTAAACGTTTTGCGCTGCGGCGCACTTGTGTATTAAAACTTTGCACACCAAAAGAGAAACGATTAAACCCACCCTCTAAAGCGCCTTGATACAACTCATCAGAAAAACGATTGATGCGACCTTCTAAGGTGATTTCGCAGTCTGCAGCCAAAGGAAAGTGGTCTCGGATAGCCTGGCCTAACACACGAACCTGTACTGGAGATAAATCCGTTGGCGTTCCGCCCCCGATATATACGGCGTGAAAAATACCATTTTGTGTCCAAGGTAATGCCGCTTTCTCTCTAAGCTCCTGCATTAATGCTTCAAAGTACTCATCAACCAGTGTGCGACTTGCAGCATTTTGAAAGAAGTTACAAAAAGTGCAACGAACGCGACAAAACGGAACATGAATATAAAGACAGCGTTTATTGGTCGCTTTAACTGAGTTAGCCGTAATACTCGAAAAAATCGCCTGTTGTTGAGACGAGGGCACAGGTACGCTCGCTCCCCCGGCATGTGCAGAATGCTTCTTAACAAAAGCAAATCGCAATGGATCAGGACTATCACTGCCCAACACTGATTCATCAAGCTTATCGATATCGACGCTCATATATACTCGCTTAACTCCCATCATGTAAGGGATGGAAGCTGATCTTAAAAATTCTGCAAGAATCATAATTTGAGCGTAATGATAATGCAATTGATAATTGATCTTATTTCCATTGTAAGTAATAATCTGCCCAAGTTTTCATAGTTTCCCGAGATATTCCGTGAACGTACAAAGATATGTCATTGCAGGAGGTGCTTCCCTTGCCATCCATGCCGCACTTCTTTTTGTTTCTCAAGAGACAAAGGTGTTCGCGATGCCGGCTGGAAACCCAGCAAGTTCGGTAAGTCTAAATCTTGTGTCTGCTCCTCCCGCTGTCGAAAAATCTACACCAGAAAATGTAGCGCCACCAAAAGAGCAGCCTCAAGACCAACCTGAACCAGAAAAGAAGATTGTAAAAAAACAGGTCGTCAAGAAAGACGCTGTTAAGAAGAAGGTAGTAGAGAAAAAACCTGAACCGGTTAAACAATCTAAACCTAAAGCGGTCGAGCCCACCAAAACCGTAACAAAGCAAAAGGTTCAGCCCGAAGCGAAACCAAAGAAAAAAACGGAACCGGTGAAGAAAGAGACGGTAGCTCAACAATCCGCACCTGCGAGCCAATCCAAAGGGGCAACATCTCAGCCTGTCTTGGTCGACAAACCAACGTTTGTGAGTCAACCAACACAACCCCGTTACCCAAGGTCTGCACAAAGACGCGGTATTGAAGGTGTAGCCTTGTATGAGATATGGCTAGATGAGAATGGTAACCAGATTAAACAGGTTTTGATTGAGTCTTCCGGCACAGAGTCGCTAGATGCCTCAGCACTTCGTGCGATCAAACAGTGGCAATTTACACCACATATTTCAGGTGGGCTAAAAGTCGCTCACCGAGTACAAGTACCTGTTCGTTTTAAGTTGGATGGATAATGGAACAACTACAAGAATTACAAACTCAATTTGGGCTGATGACATGGCCTTTGATCATTTGCTCAGCTCTAACCGTGATGATCATCGCCGAGCGATTATTCCATGTGTTAATTAGCCTTGGTGTAGGAAAGCGAGCCATTCGCCAAAAGCTCACAGGATTAGACCCAACAAATGGGAGCGAGCTTGAAGCACTTGCTGAAGAGTTGTCGAATAAGCGGCCGCTTCTGTACCGTGGTGTTGCGATGTTGCTTGCTCATCATTCTTTCTCGAAATCTTTAAGAGAAGATGCCGCAGGTATTTGGCTGCAAGAAAAACGCCATCAGCTGCATTCCGGCCTTCGTTTGCTGACGCTGATTGGTGTCATCAGTCCTTTAATTGGCTTGCTTGGTACGGTACTTGGCTTAATTGACATGTTTAAAGGCATCGCGGTTTCAACGGGGAATATCACTCCGAATGATTTGGCTGACGGCCTAGGTCTTGCTATGCGCACCACTGCCGCGGGTCTCATTATCGCACTTCCTGCCATTTCAGGAGCGCAGATCATTGGTTTGTGGGCGGATCGTGTAATCGCCAAGCTTGAGCACACTTTAAACTACGTCAACTTATGGCTTGAAGGTATCTCGTTACAGCATGTCTCGCCAGACCACTCAAAAGTAACACTGCGCTCTTCTGAGAAGATTGAGGCTGCAACTCAATGATTAAAACACCACAAGAAAATAGTCGTAACGGTTTAACCCCCGATTTAACACCGCTGTTAGACATTATTTTTATCGTCATGGTTTTCCTGATGTTAACCGCAGCGGTCAAACTCGATTCATTAGACGTCAATTTACCGAGCACAGAATCTCAGGCTGTTGCAGATGTCGATAAGCAATCCATCACGGTAAATATTCTTAAAGACGAGCCTTACTGGGCTATTAACGGCAAGACATATATCGATTGGGACAACTTTACCCTCGCGCTGTTAGAAGAGAGTAAGTCAAGCGATAAACCGATTGTAATTGGAGCAGAAAAAACCGCGAATATTCAGTCGCTAGTACAACTTCTCGGCTTTTTACAAGAAAACGGAATTCAAGCAACTCAGTTACTCACTGAAGAGCCATCATAAAAATAAGTAAGATAGAGATCCTTTCAAAATGAAGAACACACGCATCACTATTCATGCTGTTGTCACGGCAGCTATTTCCCTACTTGCGAGTAGTCAACTTTTTGCCAATGAAACGCCATCCTCAGAGCGCGTTGTTAGCGCAGGCAGCGCCGTCACTGAACTCTTGCTTGAACTCGACGCTAAAGATAGCTTGGTTGCTATCGACGTCACCAGTCAATTACCAAAAGGAATGGAACTGCCTAAAGTGGGCTACCATCGTCGTCTTTCAGCGGAGGGGTTGCTCGCCTTACGTCCGACAAAAGTCATTGGTTCTGATGAGATGGGGCCGAAAACAACATTGAGCCAATTGAAATCGGCTGGCGTAGATGTAGAAATCGTTAATACTGATGCAAATGTCGAGGGCCTTTATCAACGTATTGATCAAATTGCGAACCTTATGGATCGCAAAGCTCAAGCTGAAAGCTTAAAGCAAGATGTCCAGGCGCAAGTACAAGCACTCAATGCAAACCAACCTGATCAAGCGAAGAAAAAGAAAGTGCTCTTTCTGCTGATCCATGAAGGGCGACCTGCAAATGTTGCGGGCTCACAAACGACACCCGATGCAATTATTCAACTCGCCGGCGGACAAAACCCAGCCGCTACACAACTCTCGTCTTACAAGCCTCTATCCACAGAAGCGATGGTAGAGATGCAGCCTGACGTGATTCTTGTTAGTGGTCGCAGCTATGAAACGTTGGGTGGTGCCGATGCAATTTTAAAAGCAATGCCGCTTCTTGCTGCAACACCCGCTGGAAAGAACAAAGACATCATAACGATTGATGGCCATGCTCTGGTAGGTGGTTTGGGCCTTAAAAGCCTTGCAGAAGCTAAACGCTTGAATGCACTGCTTTACCCATAGAGACATGACATGTTGTTAAGACGCATCCCCCTTTCAACGACGTTATCAGTGCTTAGTGGATTTTTAGCATTTATTGCTATCGCCTCTATTACCGTTGGCCCAATGAACATTAGCTTTACTGACAGTTTGCGTAGCCTAACGGGAGGCAGTTCTGATCTCGCTCCTCACATTCAGTTGGTCATTAACGAAATCCGATTGCCTCGAACCATTTTGTGTATGTTCATCGGCGCCATTTTAGCAATTTGTGGTGTGGTTATGCAGGGCTTGTTCCGTAACCCATTAGCCGAGCCTGGTATCATTGGTGTGTCTGCTGGCGCTGCTCTTGGTGGTGCATTCGCTATTGTTGTATTTGCTGAATTTAGCCAAAACTATCCGCAACTAATGAACTTAGCGGCTCTGCCTCTTTTTGCTTTCCTTGGCGGTGCACTAACGACTATTCTCGTTTATAAACTCGGCACAAGTAAGTTTGGTACCTCAGTTACAATTATGTTGTTAGCCGGCGTTGCCATCAGCGCGCTCTCGGGTGCTGCGATTGGCTACATGAACTTTATCGCAGATGATCAGATGCTGCGAGACTTGACGCTTTGGTCGATGGGCTCATTAGCTGGTGCAAATTGGTCAGGGATTGCTCTATCTGCTGTAACACTCGTCATCCTATTGCTCTGGTTTCAGAAGAAGTCGATGGCGCTGAATGCTCTGTTGTTAGGGGAATCAGAAGCAAGACACTTAGGAGTTCCGGTTCAAAAACTCAAACGTCAGCTTATTTTACTTTCTGCACTGGGTGTTGGTATTACGGTGAGCATCAGTGGTGCAATTGGCTTTATTGGGCTCGTGATTCCTCACTTAGGGCGCATGCTCGCTGGGCCTGACCATCGAACGCTATTACCAATATCTGCCTTAATGGGAGCACTGCTTCTTACTGCCGCAGATATGTTTGCTCGTGTTGCTGTGGCACCAGCTGAATTACCAGTTGGAATCGTGACCGCATTGATTGGCGCGCCCTTTTTCATCTACTTATTGTTCCAGCAAAAAGGGAAGATTTTGTAATGAACCAGATCGTTTTATCGGGGAAAAACATTTCGATGACGTATGGCAACCGTGTGGTGCTCAATGACATCAACATTGATATCCGAGCTGGTGAAGTGACCGCCCTACTCGGCCCCAATGGCGCAGGTAAAAGTACTTTGCTCAAGCTTCTATGCGGTGAGATCTCTTCGAATCATCACATCACCTACTTCGGTAAACAAAAGCATGATTGGGAGCCTGAAAAAAGCGCCAAACATATTGCAATGCTCCCGCAGCACAGCACCTTAACCTTCCCATTTCTAGCCAGAGAAGTCGTAGAGTTGGGGGCAATACCGCTATCACTGTCCAATAAAGAAACCACTAAACTGGCTTTACATTACATGGAACAAACCGACGTATTGCATTTAGCAGAAAGCCTGTACCCGTCTTTATCTGGTGGAGAAAAGCAACGACTGCATCTAGCACGAGTGATGACACAACTACATCAATCTGGCGAAAAACGAATCTTAATGCTTGATGAACCTACCTCAGCGTTGGATCTCGCCCACCAACACAACACGTTAAAGATTGCTCGTGAAACGGCAAAAGCACAAAACGCAGCGGTGGTTGTGGTGTTACATGACTTGAATCTAGCCTCTCAGTACGCAGACCGCCTTGTACTCTTGCATAACGGGAAACTAGTTTGTGATGACACGCCATGGAATGCACTAACGTCAGAGCGCATTGAGCAAGTTTATGGCTATCGATCTATTGTGACAAAACATCCGACGCTAGACTTCCCTCAAGTGCATGCCGCAGCATAAAGCGTATCTCCTCTAAGCCGTCTCTAAAACACTTTGATACGACAAAGGCCCGCAATATGAGAATTGCGGGCCTTTGCTTTGATAGTGGCAGAATTTGGTGCTTTAAAGGCTATTACTTGCTCATTTGGATCAATGATCGACCAATCAACCACTCAAGCTCTTTGTCACCACCCGCACCAAACTGGCTTTCAACCATTTTGTATAAGCGGTCAATACCATTAGCAGCAAATTCTTGCGCATTTTCAGCGGTGACAATGTGATGGAATAGCAGTCGTAAAATCGCGAGAAACTCAGCATCTTCCAGCGCTTTAATCCAACTTTGTGAAAATGCATTTAATCCTTTATCAAACTCTAAGTGTTCAATAAACATTTTAAAGATACGGCCATCCAGTGCGGCGGTGAAGTCCGTTTTCTTAGGGAAGTGATGGCTAATACCGGTACGCGATATACCTGTCTGCTGGCTTAGCGTCGTGTACGACATTTTGTCGTAACCTAATCTGAGTAGCTGATCAATAACGGCATCCATGATCTTTTGGATAGTGATTTCGGTATCTTCTTTACTACGCTTTGGCATATTTTAAGCTCTTCTCTTTGTAAATCCATCTAACTCACTATTAAATGAGGCCAGAATGAAATCATTCTTAGCATTATACCCGGCTCGCCGATGCGGTTCGATTAGCGAAAACCTAGAAATCAGGTTGCTAAGCGCTGCACTTGAAAGCGCTTTGGGTATATGTATTGCGACTATTTAATATCATGTCGAGTTCCAAACCATAACGTCTTTACACTGCGTAATGTGTAATTTTCAGTTATGTTTTTGTCAATACATGCTACTCAAAATAAGGCGAAAAGTTAGTCTCATCAAAACCTTGCGCCAATTATTCATCGAAACTATTCAAAGACCAAGAATGATAATTATTAAAAATAATCAATCAAGAAATAGTCTTATAAATTAACCATTAGTTCAACTGGACTGAGCAAAATCTCGTCACTATGTTCGTTAATTGATTTTAAATGTTGATATATATCACATTAACGTTCTTGATGATTTAGTAATCCAATCTTTAACCCTTACTTAACAAGTGCCTATTCTGTTCCTTTTTTACGCAAAAGTCGTCATTTTTGTAGATACAGATCAAATACCTGATAGAATACCCTTAGTATTTACAAGAGGATTCGTTATGAGTGTCGAATTAGAAAAAAACCAAGTATGTGAGGCCTGCGGCTGTGCTGGCGAGATTGGCTTTATCATCAAAGAAGGTGACGAAGTTGCCGACGTAACGGTTTTCGCACAGACAAAAACAGAGCTAGAGTCTGAACTACAAAAATACATCGAGCTCGCTAAATCAGTATGTGCTGATGTTGAATACAATGTTTCAGAAATAACCGAAGAATCGAACCAAGCGACGACTCGATTCAAATTTGAAGTAAGTGCTGAAAAACTTATCTTTGAATTAAAAACTCGCTCACTCGCGCGTTAATGAAAAAAGCGAGCATGATGCTCGCTTTTTATTTTTCCAATCTCTTAATCTTAAACCGCTCTAAATGAAACAGACAACTTCGGCGCGTTTATTTATCTTTTTTGAACACGACCCACTTTAACGAGCCATTGGTTTCAAAATCGTTCTCAGCGGTACACATCAGTAATACGCCTTCAACATTAATCACGGCCCCTGTGGTGTAGGCTTTATCATCGTAGTAACAGATACGCTGACCTACCTTACCGTCAGCAACTATTAGCGCTTTGTTTTCTGGTGTACTGTATGATTTAGCAAAAACGGAACCCGACAGCAGTACTGCAAAAACACCAGCGGTAAAAATAGATACACTTTTTAACTTCATGAAAATCTCCCTCAAACCTCAATAATACTAACAAGGACCCTTGTGAAGTTCTTGGAAGAATCTCATATTATTCAAATATCTACTGATATTTTTCTCACCTCTACACTTGGGTCTGCTTCACATTCAATCATTTAATTTATCTCATTTTAGTAAGCTTGAAGTTACTTAGCTCAGTAAAGAAGCGCACACTTTTAACGTGTATCTCTAATTTGAATATTTAAGTTATGAATCAAAAACTGTGAGCAAAAAATGCATAATAGGTTTATTTAAGTATAAGATAAGCACCTGTTGATCTCGGTATTTAACTAACTCTTTGACTATGCGTTTTGTTTCCCTATGCCTTACTTCAATCCTACTCTGCTCGTCTCCTTTGGCATATGAGCTAGATTACTATTCTAAGTTTGGTCACATCGATAATTACGGCAATCTTGATCTTAGAAACAAGCCTTACACCCAACTACCCTCTGGCCTAGTGGTAAAGGGCAACTTAAACATCTCACAAACCCCTATCAAAACCTTGCCTAAAGGGCTTGATGTTGAAGGCAGTCTGGAAGCAACTAACAGCGCACTCAAAGTTATTCGCTCAGGAACAAAGATAAAAGGCTATGCAAACCTACTAGGTAGTAAGATCGAAAACTGGCCTAAAGGCATCAAACTAGGCGGTTACCTAAATCTGACAGATACACCGTTAAAAGCGCTTCCAGCTAAACTTCGAGTAAAAGGTGATCTAAGTGTTATTCGCACTCCCATTTCTGAACTTCCTGAAGGATTGGTGGTTGATGGTAATCTTTATATTGGAGGATCAGCGCTGAAAGTATTTCCAGACACAATGACGGTGAAAGGGAATATCTATTTAGGTGGTAACAGGATCACCAAATGGCCTAGCAATTTAACCCTTGGTGGCGCCGTCGCACCTTAAAGAGCAGATAAACAAAAGCCCCGGCAGACCGAGGCTTTAAGGCATTCTGAATCAACAGAGTTCAGTGACGAAAGTTACTCTTGGTTATTCACAGGATTGGCATAGCTCGCCACCAAATAAGGTCTTGCGCCTTCAGGTAGCTGATCCAACTTATCCGCGAGATGACGCTTAACCGCTTCCGTAATGATGCTCGAATCTTCATGCCCAGCAGCTAACAAGTTGATTGGGTACAACTTGTAGTTGTTGTGAATTTGGCGGTCGATTTCACCAGCAAGAGATTCCGGCGTTTCAAACTCTTGCTCAATCACATCACCAAACGCAACATGTACACGGCCTTTATAGCCAACGATACCTTGAATGATGCTTTCGATATCTTCAAATTCGCCTTTTTCATAGCGGCCATTTTCTGCTTTTTCGTACAGCTCTTTTGCTTTGGCAATGTCACATGGATCATTTTCATAGGCAATCGAGACAGGAACGATTTTCAGAGAACGCGTGTACTCACCAAAGCTGATCTTTTGTTTACGACCTTCAACATGGAACATTTTTAAAATCGCAGGATCAGTAAAGTCGTTTCCATCTTTAGCACGGCCTTCCTTTTGGGCAATCCAAATTGAATTGCCAGTATCAAGCGAATGTTTGATATAGCTTGAAAGTTGTCCCAATGCTTTCATCATTTCTCTAGGCGCTTTAGCAGAGCGCTTAACGATGAAGCTCTTATTGAGTCGCATCAATTCTGTCGCACATGGCTTCTTCAGCAGGTTATCGCCAATCGCTATACGAACTGTACGGTGCCCACTTTGGTACAAGCCATAGTTTACGAGCGCAGGGTCCATCGCAATATCACGGTGGTTAGAAACGAATAGGTATGACGTGTTTTTATCCAGCTTATCCAAACCAGAAAAAGTGACGCCATCCGTTGTCTTATTCAATGTATCTTTCAGATACTTCTTCACTTCAATCTGAATTGCTTCGACAGAATCAAGCTTGCTCCACTTAGCTTTCAGGTAGATGCGCAGGATCGGGCTCATTAGCGTTTTGAACCACGCTGCTTTATTAGCAAAGCGATGTTCTAGGATAGCAGTGATAAATTCATCATCTTGGATTAGACGATCCAGCGCTGCTGGAATTTCTTCGTCGTTGTAAGGACGAATTTCAATATAAGGATCGGTATTGGCTGTCATTGTTCATTACATATCAAAAAAAGCTGGCACATTTTACGCATAGTTTTGCTGACAAGCAGCATTTCAACCCATACTTTTAACATGGTCATACCAGTTAAGCCACCATTTATCATGCTAAAAAATTCTCTCAGCAGGTTGGAATCGTATGGGTTTAACGTTACCCTTAGCGCCAAAAAACACTGGTACTCATAATGAACTACGCAATTGAATTTCACGACGCTAAATACCCCTTTCTTGATGTAGCTGCGCGTAAAAAAGCACTGAAGCACAGTCTATTGTCTGTCATCGAAGGGTTAGCCGTCATTAAATTGGGTAAGCAGGAGTATGCCATTGAACCAGGCCAATATTTTTGGATTCCTCAAGGATGTTTGAGCTCCCTCACCTTTTTACCTAATTCTCGTGTATATCGTTGTGATTTTTCTGTGCGTTTAAATGACGACTTCTCACAACAAGCGGGCTTTGTGAAGCCTTCACCGCTACTAAAAGCGCTCGTCGAGAAGCTAGCAACAACTGCCGAACGCTCGGATCTGCAAACCGATCTACTGACAGTAGTAAGACATGAAGTATTGACGCTGTCTCCTAAACTAGCGCACTCAACGTTAACGAGAACCATCAATCAATGGACTCCTGGCTGTGACATGAATATTTCTAAAGAGCTTTGCTTGGTACTAACACTACGTGAAGCAAGAAAAATGAAACTGTCGGGGAAGAAGGAAGAGCAAATTGTTGACTCTCTTTTTGCTGGTAACACCGAAGAATATGAACAGCTTTGCTTTTTAGTCTTTGGAGAAGCGCTATAACTTGCTCTTTAACAAGCTACGTTTTCAGCATTACGTAGAGTTACGGATACAGAAAGTAGAGATTCAAGTAAAAGCAAAAAGGGCGTACATTGATAATGTACGCCCTTTTTTCATTTGCTTGAGGTGTCTAGAAAGGTACTTCTATCTGCATCATCCAGTCAGCGTCATAATATTCGTGCCAACGATAATCAAACCGCATTCTTGGCTGTCCGTCGGATTTATCACCAAAACCAACGCTGAACATCAACCCGTGACTACGAAGCCACTCTTCTGTATCCATTTTACTCTCTTCGTCTCGGAGCTCTTCCGGCATCCAAAAACCAAGACCAAAGTAATTCTTTTCTAAGTTTTGAGTTAGAAGTGGGGTGTCTTCCGGCTTAATCGCCCACTCCTCCCAATAGTTTTCTGTTGGTCCTTCAAGCTTCGCTTCCGCTGCATACCAAATCAATGCTTCAGTACTTAACACGCCGATGGAATCTAAAATTTCTTCACAGATTGGAAGCGTGTTATCTTCAAACACCACGGAACGATCAGAAAAATAGTTACACGCGGAATGAGCTTGTGTCACCACAAGCAGCGCACATGCACTAAATAAAACTACTCTGACCATGAAAATCTGACCTCTCAGTTCCCAGACAATGTTTCTCTGTATAAGCCTTTACTAAGTAATAAATCACGTACGGAAGGTGTTGTATAGGCGCCGATCTCTTCACCCTCGGCCAATGCTTTGCGAATATCTGTGCTTCTGACTTTTACTTTTTCAGGACATGCCATAACAGTCCAACGTTCCGTAATCTCTTCAGCTCTACTAAATTTAGCAAATTTGAAGAAATTATCAGGACCAATGACAAAAGTTATATCGGCAGTTGGGTAAATTTCTTGAATTTTTTCTAACAACGCATAGGTCGTCACACTTTGTCCAGGTTGGTATAAAGCTTGCTCTGCATCAGAACGCTGAACATTAGAAAGCCCCATATCCTTGATGAACGCGTCAACCATTTTGCACCGAGTTGGGTAATCAAGCATGTTCTTGCCCCAAGCGTGTGCAATGCTTGGCTCAAGTAGCACAAGATCAAAGTGGCTCAAAGACTCAATAACACTTTTATGCCCTAAACTAGGTGGGTTAAATGCACTACCAAAAATGGCGATTTTTTTCATATCCGGTGATTACCTGGTTGAAGAGAGTTTTCTAATCTGATGATTTCGGTATGATACTACTAATCTTTACAGCTTTTGACCCTAAAGTCGCGTTTAATGAGCCTCAACTGTATGGTTTATCACCATTTGAGCAAATGCGCTTTAGAGTCTGAAATATTTGCAGGAAAAGGAACCCTAAATGGAACAATCCATCCGTGACGAAATGCGCGTACTCCCTTCAATTGATCCGCATTTTGAAATTGAACGCCGTGTCGCTTTTATTAAGCGTAAATTGCAAGAAGCGGGCTGTAAGTCTCTTGTTCTTGGCATCAGCGGTGGCGTTGACTCAACGACATGTGGTCGTTTAGCTCAGTTGGCTGTAGACCAACTAAACGAAGAAGCGGGCAACAATAGCTACCAATTTATCGCAGTTCGCCTGCCTTACGGGGAGCAAAAAGATGAAGATGAGGCTCAGCTCGCTCTGTCTTTTATCCAGCCAACCCATTCTGTATCGGTGAACATCAAAGCAGGTGTTGACGGGCTTCATTCGGCTTCTCACGTTGCATTAGAAGGCACAGACCTTCTACCAACTGATGCAGCAAAAGTCGACTTCGTAAAAGGCAATGTAAAAGCGCGTGCTCGCATGGTTGCTCAATACGAGATCGCGGGCTACGTAGGCGGCCTTGTTCTTGGTACTGATCACTCAGCAGAAAACATCACTGGTTTCTACACTAAATTTGGTGATGGCGCTTGTGACATGGCACCATTGTTCGGATTAAGTAAGCGCCAAGTTCGTGAAGTGGCTGCTACATTGGGTGCACCTGAGCAACTAGTGAAGAAAGTGCCAACGGCAGACTTAGAAGAGCTTGCTCCACAGAAAGCAGATGAAGATGCCCTACGCCTAACTTACGAGCAAATCGACGACTTCTTAGAGGGCAAACCTGTTCCACAGCAAGTGAGTGACCGTCTGGTAGCGATTTACAAAGCAACGCAGCACAAACGCCAGCCAATCCCGACGATTTACGACTAAGCGATATTTTCAGCTCTCTTTAAAACTCAAAACGCTGCTAAAAATAGCAGCGTTTTTTTGTCTAGGAACAGTTTTTGTCGAATGACAAAGTTGCTCTCGCCTAGTTGGTTACTGTTACGTCCGTCTCTGGCACAGCACAACACGCCAACACGGTTCCCATTGCACGTTCCTCATCAGTCAGCGCGGGCACGTCCGGATGATGAACTTGCCCCGACGTAAGCTGAACTTTACACGCGCCGCATAAGCCAGCACGACAGCTATTGCTGATGACCTTCCCAGCATCTTCGAGCTGATCTAACAACGTTTTTTGGTTGTTGCCTACGACTTTAGCTCCATTAAAGTCAATAGCGAGACTTTTCTCTGGCTTTGACGTAAGAGAAGAAACTCCAAACGCTTCTTGATGGTAGTTTTCCTCTGGCAGCCCTTTTCTTAGTAGAAGACTTTTTGCTTTATCCATAAAGCCATCCGGGCCACACACAAACACCTGCCGCTGTTCAACATCTTTGATTTGCTTAATGTGTGACAAACTTAAACGCCCTTTCAAACCAAACCAATCAACAGCAGGTTGCGTTAAACAGACTTTTACTTCTAGCCCTGGGTGCTCACGCTTTAACTGCTCCAACTCTGAGCGACAAGGAATATCATTCTCGGTGCGACATTGATGGTAGAAAACCACATTATCCAACTGATTGTGATCCGCTAAGTAACGCACCATTGATAACATTGGTGTTACTCCGCTACCCGCAGAGAGTAACAGCAGAGGCTGCGCTTCATGCGTTTTAAGGTGGAACTGACCGTCAGGTTGTTCTGCCTCTAAAACATCACCGACTTGTAAGTTGTCTAAGAGTGAGTTAGAGACTCTTCCACCCGCGATACGCTTTACAGAAATAGCATAACGACCCGGGCGAGAAGGACTGGATGATAAGGTATAGCGTCGACCCACTTTCTTACCATCAATATTCACCTCTATTGGCAGGTGTTGTCCTGGCAAGTAATTAGGCAACGAACCTTTGTTTGGCTCTAACCATAAGGTCACAAAGTCTTGGGCAATTTCTTCACGCTCAACACATGTAAGCTTCATGCGCACTGGCGAGTTATCTGCGTAAAACTCCGGCTCTTTGTACTCCAATACTTCAACTTTATCGCCTTGACGAATAATGCCTTCATTTCGCGCGACAAGATTCTGGCCAAAGAACACACCACCGACATCGTTTGCACGGAACTGTTGCAAGGTTTTGAGCGGCTCTTTGCTCTCACGGAATGTGCCTCTTTGGGTATTCACCGTAGTCAGGATACAGCGCTCGCAAGGTTTGAGAGACTCAAACTCTACCTCACCGATTCGTATGCGCTTCCATGAATCTTCTTCAAATGGCTTAGTATCAGAGACAACTAAGTTAGTACGAAACTGATCCATTGAGTGTAGCTCTGAACTTCTTCGGTTCAGCTCATCAAGTGAAGCTTGGCTGATCACTAAAACCGGATAACCATCAGCAAAACTGACGTTTTGACCTAGCTTTTCACGGACACGATTCGATTGCTCACCACTAAACAACAACTCAACGCGCTGCCCCAACACACGACTAAACCAGTCATCTGCATCATCTGTCGTGGTATAGGCAGTAAACGTATCTTTCCAAACCGTTGCAGGTGTCTCCTGCATTTTGAAATCTTGGTAACGGATTTTAAGTGGCTCCATACCCAAACTACTAAACACCACTCCATCGGACAATAAGGCAGACTTAATGGTTACCATTTGCGGATACTTTCGCGCAGTGATCATCGAGCCATCAGCTTTCGCAATCATAAAGCGACGATCGAAGCTCAATCCTTGCTTCTCAACCCATACGGACGACAGCGATAATCCGCCAACTGACTTAACCGGAAAAACATTAATTTGGGATAAAACGGGTTGCAACATAGCCTTCTTCCTACGGGTGTTTTTTATTTGTTGCGGTATTGTATACTCAAATCACATTAAGTTGCAGAGTCTGCTGCCTCTTCATCCATTTCAACTTTCTCGAAACCATATTCTTATAAATTTGGTTTTAGTGACAAGTATTTACTACACTCAATATTCGCGTTTTTTAACACCGTTCTGACCAAATACCGTTTGATAAAGTGTGATACGACACACATAATTCACCCAAGTTATCACTACTCCCATTTATCGATTTGGAGCTTAATTATGGATACAAGAAAACTGGTTCTGATTTTGTTATGTATCTTTCTTCCGCCTGTCGCGGTGTTTATGGAGAAAGGTCTAAATAAAGACTTTTTGATTAATCTAATATTGACGTGTTTCTTCTTTCTACCAGGTACGATCCACGCGCTTTGGTTAACAATGAAGTAACCACTTACACTCTCACTCTTTATAAAATTGAAAAATGGGATGAAATATGAGGGCAATTCCTCTATCATCCTGTCGCCTAAGCGCAAGCGTTTGCTCAAAAGCAAATACGGCGCTTAGGCTCCAATCAGACAACTTTTCAATGGTGGGAGCAATTAATGACAACACTGACTATCACTCGTCCTGACGACTGGCACGTTCACTTACGCGATGGGGAAGTTCTTAAAGACACCGTTCGCGACATCAGCCGCTACAATGGCCGTGCGCTGATTATGCCAAATACCGTCCCACCTGTTACTACAACTGAGCTCGCCCTAGCCTACCGTGACCGAATTATTAAAGAGCAACATGGCGAACAGTTTGAGCCTTTAATGGCGCTTTACCTTACAGATAACACGACACCAGACGAAATACGTAAGGCTAAAGCAACCGGACACATTGTTGCTGCCAAGCTCTATCCTGCTGGCGCCACAACAAACTCAGATTCCGGTGTGACCAATGCGAAAAACATTTATCACGTTTTAGAAGCAATGGAAGAAGTCGGAATGTTACTTCTAGTTCATGGGGAGGTAACACATCACGATGTTGATATATTCGACCGAGAGAAAGAATTCCTTGATACTGTCCTCGCTCCTATCGTCAATGACTTCCCTAATCTTAAAATCGTTCTAGAACATATCACCACCGCCGACGCAGCAAACTTCGTTAGCAACGCCTCAGACAACGTAGCGGCTACCATCACTGCCCACCACCTTCTTTTCAACCGTAACCACATGCTTGTGGGTGGTATTAAACCTCATTTCTACTGTTTGCCAATTCTTAAGCGCGGAACCCACCAGCAAGCGCTGATCGAAGCAGCAACTAGTGGTAGCAAGAAGTTTTTCCTAGGTACAGACTCAGCGCCACATGCGAAAGGGGCAAAAGAATCGGCTTGCGGTTGTGCTGGTTCTTACACTGCACACGCAGCGCTAGAGCTTTATGCAGAAGTCTTCGAAAAAGAAGGCAAGTTGGAAAACTTGGAAGCTTTCGCAAGCTTCAACGGTCCTGATTTTTACGGCATTGCACGTAACACAGATACGGTAACGTTAGAAAAATCCGCTTGGGATGTGCCAGAAACGATGCCATTTGGCAATGATATCGTTGTGCCTATTCGAGCAAATGAACAGATCGAGTGGAAAGTGAAGTAAGTACTTTACTGACATTTCACCTATAAAACAGGGTCATGCTTTTTGTAAAAAGAAGTCATGACCCTTGTTATTATCGTCTCATGTTTTAGATGTGATTATTGACCACGAAGCTTTTCAACCATCGTCCATACCGCAA
Source organism: Vibrio sp. YT-17 (assembly GCF_033337375.1). Lineage (NCBI taxonomy): Bacteria > Pseudomonadati > Pseudomonadota > Gammaproteobacteria > Vibrionales > Vibrionaceae > Vibrio > Vibrio sp. YT-17. Next base: position 44,605 of record NZ_JAWOQP010000015.1, on the reverse strand, counting down.
CCACAACCAACCCCGCCACAAAGCCGATAATACCGTTCAATAAAATAGGCAAAATGGCTGTAGCAACCGAATAACCACTAAAGTTCATAATAATCGGCTCTACAAAGTGATGAATGGCTGGCACGTTGTGCACCACAATTCCCCCACCCACCAAAAACATCGCAGCAGTTCCTACAATGGTTAACAACTTCATCAACTTTGGTGCAAAAGCGACCAAGGCCCCTCCGACTTTCGCCACCCAACCTTTACCGTTTGAGCGACTTTCAAGATAAAGGCCTAAATCATCTAGCTTCACAATCCCAGCGACTAGTCCATAAACTCCAACCGTCATAATCACTGCAATTAAACTGACAACTAAAATTTGCGTAACAAGACTGGCTCCTGTCACGGTACCTAACGCAATCACGATGATCTCTGCTGAAAGGATAAAGTCTGTTCGAATCGCACCAGAAACTTTACGCTTTTCATACTCTTCTATCGACTCGCCAGTATTAACTAGCTCCTCTTTTTCTTCGTGCGGATGCGAGTGAGGGAACACTTTCTCAAGTACTTTCTCTGCCCCTTCAAAGCAGAGAAATAAGCCGCCAATTAGCAATAATGGCATGATAAGCCATGGAATAATGGCGCTAATAAGTAAAGCAGAAGGAACCAAAATCAATTTATTTTTGAATGAGCCTTTTGCAACCGCCCAAACCACTGGAATCTCTCGCTCAGATGCAACACCAGACACTTGTTGAGCGTTTAACGCTAGATCATCTCCCAACACACCTGCGGTTTTCTTTGCCGCCATTTTTGACATTAAGGCGACATCATCAAGCACCGTGGCAATATCATCCAACAGTGTGAGTAAACTTGCTCCAGCCATTTTTTGTCTCTTATATGAAATTGAGTAAGTAACAAAATGTAACACCAATGAATCACTCATCAAAGTGATGATTTTGCAAAGAATACCACCCCAAATGGTGTTTTATATTGCCGTAAAGATAAGACAGGTCTAGTCTTGTGATACCTTTCAGCAGTCAAAAGAAAAAGTATAGATGAAAAGTGGATACATTTACCCAATCGGTACTCCTGGCCAACCTTGGAACGAAGAAGAACGTAAAGCTTGGTTAGCAACGCAAGAAGTAAAACGTAGCTACCAAGATGAAGTCGTCAGTAAAATCGATGCCCTACGCGAGCGTTTTGATGTTGAACAATATGGTGCGCTCTCATACAACGAGGCACGCTTCCCTCTGTTTTGTATCAAAACACGCAATTGGGATTCAACTAAACCTGCTGTGTTGGTCACAGGCGGCGTGCACGGTTACGAAACCAGCGGTGTACATGGCGCTTTAAAGTTTGTAGAAACGGAAGCAGAGCGCTATGCAGAGCATTTCAATATTGTCGTTGCACCCTGCGTAAGCCCTTGGGGTTACGAGGTGATCAACCGCTGGAATCCAAACGCGATTGATCCAAACCGCTCTTTCTATAAGGATAGCCCTGCCGAAGAGTCCGCTAACCTCATAAAGCTAGTTGCAACTTTAGGCGATGTGTTAATGCACATTGATCTACATGAAACGACAGATTCTGACGAAACTGAGTTCCGTCCAGCCTTAGCTGCTCGTGATGGTATTGAGTACATTGAAGGTATGATCCCAGATGGCTTTTACACGGTGGGAGATAGTGAAAACCCTCAGCCTGACTTCCAAAAAGCGGTCATTGAGTCAGTTGCAAAAGTGACTCACATTGCACCAGCAGATGAAAACGGAGAAATCATTGGTTCACCCGTCGTACAGTTTGGCGTTATCAACTACCCAATGGTAAAACTGGGCCTGTGTGGCGGCGTAACAAATTGCGTTTACGGCACGACAACGGAAGTGTACCCAGACAGCCCAACAGTGACCGACGAAGAATGTAACGATGCACAGGTTGCAGCCGTGGTGGGTGGTTTGAATTACATAATCGCTCAGCTATAACAATCGATTCTTGTATTGCTCCGGTGTCATGCCGGAGTATTTCTTGAACATCGCGATAAAAGGGCTAGCTTGGTTATAACCTAACGTCAGAGCGACTTCTTTCACAGTCTGCCCTTTACGCAGCAACTCCATAGAATGTAAATATCGCACACGTAAGCGCCACTCAGTAAAGCTCATGCCCAACTCACTCTGGCAATGTCTCGCTAACGTGCGTTCTGTGGTATGCACTTTTGCCGCCCACTCCGCCAAACTGATCTCATCCGTCGGCGATTCTTCTACTGCTTTTAAAATCGGTTCAAGATACTTATTGTCGGTAGTCGGTAAAAAGTGATGTTCGACTTCTTGCTTTGCAAGCTGGTCCAATAACACTTGTACCAAGCGCTTGTCTTCATCAGTTTGCGCCACGTTAATGTCTCGCTGACGAAAGTCCTCAATAATAGATGACACGATTGGAGTCACTTTGATCAAGCTCGTTTTAGTTGGAAAATGCGCCGTCAATTCAGGGGCAATGTTCAAAGAACAATATTCGATTGGCTTACGGTTGTAGCTAGTGTGACGAACTCCGGCGGGAACCCAAATAGCAAGATGTGGAGGTGCTAGAAATCTTGTGTCTTCTGCATCCATCTCCAGAATCCCACCGCTGATCAGTTGCACTTGCCCCCAAGGGTGGCTATGAATTCGTGTTTCTGTATTAGAGAGAAACGCTTCGAAATTCATAAATACATCTGATGGCGCACGATCGATTGATAAGGAGGGGTGAAGATTTCTGGCGCTCTTTTTCAAAATTGTCTTCCTATCGCTTACGATGTCTTTTAAGAGATACTTTTTATTATAAAGACCTGCCAGACTAGCGCCATCAATAATTGTGCTATAGGGTTCTCATGATTTATTTACTTCCGTTTTTCACCGTTATGATTTGGGGTGGTAACTCAATTGTGAACAAGATGGCTGCGAGCGCCATTGAACCAAGTGCGATGAGTTTCTACCGTTGGTTTGTCGCAATGGTACTCCTAACGCCATTTTGCCTGCCTGCAATCATCAAACAACGACACATTATTCGACCTTACTTAGCTAAGTTGGCGTTTCTTGCGTTACTTGGTATGGTTCTCAACCAGTCACTTGGATACTATGCCGGTTTAACAACAACGGCCTCTAATATGGCCCTGATCACCTCTTTAGTTCCTTTGCTCAGTGTGTTTTTAAGTGTCCCATTGCTCGGTAAATCTATATCAATGTTAAGTATCGTCGGTGGTGTCATTTCGCTCGGCGGCTTGGCATTTATGCTTGGTCACGGTGATATCACTTACTTTTTACATCAAGACTTAACGCAAGGTGACAGCTTAATGCTCGTTGCTGCCATGGTATACGCGGCTTATTGTGTTCTGCTAAAACGCTGGAAAATGCCATTCAGTAGTTTGACTCTGGTTTACATGCAGGGCTTCTTTTCTGTTTTGATGCTCACACCACTTTGGCTCTCTAGTGAACAACTGTTACCAAGCCAAGACGCGCTACCATTAATCGCTTATGCTGGTATTGCTGCTTCCATTTTCGCGCCGCTGATGTGGGTAAAAGCGATTGATTCAATTGGTGCTGATTCAAGTGCTATGTTCATGAACCTAATGCCTGTGGTTTCCGTCATACTTGCTTCAACACTAATTGGTGAGAAAATTTACGCTTACCATATTATTGGTGGGTTGTTAGTCATCTCTGGCGTTATCCTGTCGCAAATAAAAGTAAGACAGAGAGAACTATTGTCCAATTCTGAGATTGCCTCTACCGCCAATTAACATCTACACCTCAAGCCACAGAACTACGCTGTGGCTTGTCACTTCCAGCGTTCGAATAAAAGTTAATATTTTGTTTCATTCGCTATTCCCGAAAATTCATCTTGCTGCTAAATTGGGAAAACAATAACCCATCAAGGAAAGACAGATGAGCAGTGGTCAAAGAGACATTACCCTTCGCTTTTTAGCAGAACCCAGCGACGTAAATTTTGGCGGAAAAGTGCACGGCGGCGCCGTAATGAAATGGATCGACTTGGCAGCGTACGCCTGTTCTGCAGCGTGGAGTGGTAAATATTGCATTACCGCATATGCTGGCGGCATTCGGTTTGTTGCTCCGATTCATGTCGGCAACTTAGTCGAAGTTAGCGCGAAAGTCATTTATACCGGACGAAGCTCAATGCACATTGCGATTGACGTGCAAGCTAGTGATCCAAAGCAAATGAAAAACAGACTCACCACTCACTGTATCGTTATCATGGTTGCTGTAGATGAAAACGGAAAACCAACCGATGTACCGAAATGGATTCCAGAGTCAGATGAAGACAAAGCCTTAGAGCAATCCGCTATCCGTCTTATGAACATGCGTAAAGAGATTGGGGAAGAAATGGAAGCACACGTTAAATACCTCAAGTAACTGGCATCCGTTAAGAACGCTATTAAGTACCTCAACGTTACCTAGACCCAGAGTGTGGAGCAACATCATGGTTTTGCCATTTGTTTCACGCTCGCCCTTCTCTGTCATAAATCCTTCACCTAGCTTTGCTTAAATCCATCCATTATTTTAGAGTTGGATAGAGTTTGGATCTTGAGACTAAAAGAAACGACCTTAAGTGAAGAGACGTTGACCAATTTAAAAGCGGTCGAGTACCAGTGGGTGAGAACCATGTACGTCGAGGGGTATAACGAAACAGAAATTAATCATTACATTCAAACTTGCTTTGGCGGTGACGTTACCTTTGCTAATCTATTTCGTCGCGTCGCACTGCAGCAAGAAAGTTTGTACACGCTGCTTCAATACGTTGGATGCGCACCTTCCAGCCGAGAGTTTTAATCTCTTCCTTCCCTACCTCAATTTAGCTTTTTACTAAGCTCTAGTTATTTATGTGAAGTGCTACGCAGGGCATTATTCAAGCCCTGTGTAATCCATTGCAAAGCCGCTAATCTCTATCTACTTATTGCACAATTGCCTTTAACAGGCATAAAAAAACCTGAGTCTAAACTCAGGTTATGGTTACAAAAACTGTTAGTGATTGAATCGTAAGGAACTAAGCTAACAGCCAGCTATGCGTAACGCCAATAAAAGCCAAGATATTACTGATCGGCGGCCAAACCAAAATTGTAATATCCGTGCTAAGTATAAGGGCGACCATGTGGTCGCCCTTTTCTAGTTATTCTTATCAATCTCAGACCACAAGAGATTATCCTTTCACACCACCAGCGGTTAGACCACCAACCAACCAGCGCTGCGCAAGTAAGAATACGGCAGTGATTGGCACTGCTGAAAGTACAGCAGCTGCGGCAAAGTCACCCCACAAGTAGTTTTGTGGATATAGGTATTGCTGCATACCCACTGCAAGTGTGTACGAGTCTACATCAGAAAGCAGTAGTGACGCTACAGGAACTTCACCAATTACCATGATGAACGACAATATGAAGACTACCGCTAGGATTGGCACAGACAGTGGCAGCAATACCAAACGGAATGCTTGCCATGGTGTAGCACCATCAAGAGCCGCTGCTTCTTCTAGAGACGAGTCAATACTTTCGAAGTAGCCTTTAATGGTCCAAACGTGCAGTGCGATACCGCCTAAGTAAGCGAAGATCAGACCGCCATGCGTGTTCAGACCAAGGAAAGGAATGTACTGACCCAGTTTGTCGAACAACGCGTACAGAGCAACCAGTGCCAACACCGCAGGGAACATCTGGAAGATCATCATCGCTTTAAGAATGGTGTTCTTACCTTTGAACTTCATACGAGCAAACGCGTAAGCCGATGTGGTTGATAGCGCCACGATTAGGATTGCAGAAATACCACCCACTTTTACCGAGTTCCACAGCCATGTCATTACTGGGAATGGTGGCGGTGTAACTGTACCGTCTGGATTAGTCACCGAGAAACCTAATGCCAATTTCCAGTGATCAAGTGTTGGGTTGTCTGGGATCAGGCTACCCGTTGCAAAGTTACCTTCACGGAATGAAATCGCGATGATCATCAGCAAAGGGAAAATAATCAGTGCCAAGAATGCCCACATTGCAATATGAGTAGCCCAAACACGATACTTTAATGACTTACCTTGTACCATTGCCATTGTAATTTCTCCTTAGTCCTGAGCTACTTTAGTTACGCGTAGGTTGATAAGTGCCAATGCGCCAACCAATAGGAAGATAAGCGTTGCTACTGCACTTGCTAGACCGAAGTCTTGACCACCAGCACCTTCGAATGCGATTCGGTAGGTGTAACTTACTAGCAGGTCGGTGTAACCCGCAGGCTCTGATGTACCAATCATGTTTGGACCACCGCCAGTCAACAACTGGATAAGTACGAAGTTGTTGAAGTTAAATGCAAAACTCGCGATCAACAATGGTGTTAACGGCTTCAACATCATTGGTAGTGTGATACGTGTGAAGTTCGTGACAAAGTTCGCACCATCAATTGCTGATGCTTCATATAAATCGTCTGGAATCGCTTTTAGTAAGCCCATACACAAAATCATCATGTAAGGGAAACCAAGCCAAGTGTTCACAATTAAGATCATGGTTTTCGCCATGAACGGGTCAGAGAACCAAGCCGGGCTAATGCCGAACAAGCCTTCCAACAACATGTTGATCTCACCAAAGCTTTGGTTAAACAAACCTTTAAAGATCAAGATAGAAATAAACGCCGGAACTGCATAAGGCAGGATTAGCAACAAACGGTAAACTGAGCGACCTTTAAGTGCTTCCCACTGAACCACACTGGCAAGGACAAGACCAATAACAAGCGTAAACAATACGGTTAGCGCAGAGAAAACAATGGTCCAGATAAAGATACTGATAAACGGCTCTTTGATACCATCATCTTTCCAAACACGCTCAAAGTTGTGGGTACCAATGTTCACCACGAAACCTGGTGACACTGTGCTGCCAACAAATTGACCGTTTTCATCGACAGGCTGGTAGTAACCTACTTCCATATTTGGACGTAGCGTTTCTTCAGTCCGGTTGTTGTAAAGCGTTTCACCATCTTCTTGTAATGTGTACAAAGGCACAACTGCAGCAAATTTGCGCAGCCCACTCATACGGATATCATCACCGCTTGGCAAATGTAAATCGACACTGCTCAACGCACTGCGGTTCTTAACAATCGCCTTGATTGATTCTTTTTCACCCGTCACTTCTTCAATTGGTGAAAGATCAAACTCCGATGCTGAAAGGTTATCAAGCTGAAAAGTCGGGCTTGCAAGTAGCTCACCATCTTTTTCAACCACAAGTTGATGGCCTTGCTCCGTTTTATACAAAGTGAACGGGTAGCTATCACCACTTTGGTAAGTTCGGTCCAAAAGTACGTTCTGAGCGCGATCAAAAGAGAGTTGGTTCTTCGCGCTATAGTTGGTAAACGCCAAACCTATGGTGTACGCCAAAGGAAAAAGAATGAAAAGGATCATCCCTGCTATACCAGGGTAGATGTAACGGTGTGCGTACGTCTTTTTGCTACCAAAGATGAACAACGCTAAAGCGGTAAGAATGAGCGTAAGTAGTGCAAACGCAATCTCACCGCGAGAATACATAAGGATTGTTGCGTAGCCATTGATGATGCCGACTGTGCCTAAAAGTGACCATTTCATGAACACTTTTTTGCTGCTCGGAAGGCTGGCTTCTGGTGCTGTCATAGCATTTGTACCTTGAACTGACTGCATAGGGAACCTGCTAGCGAATATAGAATAAATATAGAAAAGTAAGGAGGAGTTGCCTCCTCCTTAAAAAGGTCTTACTTAATTATTTAGTCATTTGTTTTTCTGCATCTGCAAGAGCTGCATCGACAGTTTGACGACCGTCAACTACGTTGATGATTGCGTTCTTAGCCGCACCCCAGAATGCGTTCATTTGAGGGATATTTGGCATGATTTCGCCGTTCATCGCGTTATCCATAGTCGCAGCGATACGAGTATCTGAATCTAGTTCACGTTGGAACGAGTTAAGCGCTACCGCACCTAGAGGCTTATCGTTGTTAACCATACGTAGGCCATCGTTTGTTAGTAGGTAGTTCTCAATGAACTCAACCGCTAGGTCTTTGTTTGGAGACGCAGTGCTGATACCAGCTGTTAGAACACCAACGAATGGCTTAGAAGATTGACCTTGGAACTTAGGTAGCGTAGTCACGCCGTAGTTAACGCCTGACTTCTCAATGTTGCCCCAAGACCATGGACCGTTGATCGTCATCGCTGTTTTGCCTTGGTTGAACGCAGACTCAGACACTGAGTAATCCATATCCGCAGAGATTACGCCTTTATCAACTAAGCCTTTTACGAAGCTCATTGCGTCTTTAACGCCTTCTTTCGCGATACCAGCGTCTTTAACATCGTAACCTTCAGAAGTGTATTTGAACGCGTAGCCGCCATCAGCCGCCATTAGTGGCCAAGTGAAGTACGGTTCTTTTAGGTTCCACATGATTGCAGACTTGCCGTCTTTTTTAAGTTTTGCATCTAATGCTGCAACCTCTTCCCAAGACTTTGGTGGGTTTGGAACTAGGTCTTTGTTGTAGATTAGAGATAGAGACTCAACCGCAACTGGATAGCCGATCAATTTGCCGTCGTAACGTACTGCATCCCAAGCGAAATCAACGATACCTTCTTGAATATTCTTAGAAGGTTTAATTTCTGCTAGCAGGCCAGCTTCTGCGTAACCACCGAAACGGTCGTGAGCCCAGAATACGATATCAGGACCGTCGCCAGTCGCTGCAGTTTGAGGGAATTTGTCTTGAAGGCCATCTGGGTGAGCCACAGTCACTTTAATGCCTGTGTCTTCTTCAAATTTCTTACCAACTTCAGCAAGGCCGTTGTAGCCTTTATCACCGTTGATCCAGATAGTAAGTTGTCCTTCTTCGATGGCAGCATTAGCACCAAAAGAACCCAAAGCAACAAGAGTACCTAGTGCTACAGCGCTTAACTTTTTCATGTTCGTATCCTTTTTATATTTTTGATGTAGGGCTAGTCCATTGAGGTTCAGCCGTATTTCGACATATATCATCTGAAATAATCCAATATGTCTCATCCTCCTAATCCCTACGCCCTTACAATTATGACGTATTTTCGTGATCTAAATCGCCAAGGGTAAGAGACTCAAATCACAAAATGGATAGTTCCTGTGATCGGTTTCAACTTTAGGTGGTGCAATAATGTGATTTCCGACCAACTGCTTTCTTCCTCCTCCTTTTTTACTCCTCCCTTTCTACTCCCCCTACAATTATTTCTATTAGGAGGATGTCGCACTACGCACAATCTTAGAAACTGCAGTCATCCAAGAGTGGATGGTAAGAACCCTTTCCCAGCAGTGCCTACGTATTAGGAAAAAGATTTGCTGGTTTTGCATTGCCAGACGAGTGGAATGTCATTATTAGTGTTGTTTGTGGTAATTATTTCACGGGGGAGACAATACGAATAATGTGGGGGAGAGAAACTCGTACTTGGCTATGATGGGTAGCACTTCTATTCAGGACATTTTATTGAAGTGCTACCCTACTTTTCTTACCAACCGCAAGAACTTACCGATTCCTACTGTTACTGCTCGCTAGATAATTCATATAATGATGAGCGGTGAATAATAAAAAATTGATCGAGGACGAGCTACATGGCGAGTGTCACGTTAAAAAATGTTTGTAAAGCGTATGGCGACGTACTGATTTCTAAGAACGTAGACCTAACAATCAACGAAGGTGAATTTGTTGTTTTCGTAGGTCCATCAGGTTGTGGTAAATCTACCCTTTTACGTTGTATTGCCGGTCTTGAAGACATTACTTCAGGTGATTTGTATATTGGTGACCAGCGCATGAATGACGTCGAACCATCCAAACGTGGTGTTGGTATGGTATTCCAGTCTTACGCTCTTTACCCGCACCTTAACTTATATGACAACATGTCATTTGGCTTGAAACTAGCAAAAGCAGACAAAGCAGAAATCGACAAGCGTGTTGAACAAGCAGCAGAAATCCTACAACTAGGCCACTTGCTTGAGCGCCAACCAAAAGCACTTTCCGGTGGACAGCGTCAACGTGTGGCGATTGGCCGAACATTGGTATCGCAGCCAAATGTATTCCTTCTAGACGAGCCACTATCAAACTTGGATGCGGCACTGCGTGTAAACATGCGTGCACAAATTACTAAGCTACAACGCCAACTTGGTTGTACCATGATCTACGTAACGCACGATCAGGTAGAAGCGATGACAATGGCAGATAAAATCGTTGTACTAGACGGCGGTTATGTATCGCAAGTTGGTAAGCCGCTTGAGCTTTACCATTACCCACAAAACCGCTTTGTAGCTGGCTTTATCGGTTCTCCTAAAATGAACTTCATGAGCGTATTCATTGATGAAGTAGAAGCAGAGCGCGTCAAAGTTCAACTATCTAACGGCGTATCTTTCTGGATTCCGGTGGATGGTACAACCGTTAACCGCGGCGACCGAATGTCTTTAGGCATTCGCCCTGAGCACCTATTATCCGCTTCTGAAGCTGATGCAAGTATTCACGGTGAAGTGATGATTGTTGAGAAGCTAGGTAACGAAACTCAAGTATACCTAAATCTAGAAGGCGCGGACGCCGACGTTATTTTCCGTCAGCCGGACACGCTTGCAGTCGACACTGGCGATAAAATCGAGATCGGTATTCCAGCTCATCGTTGTCACCTGTTCCACAGTGATGGTCGCGCATGCCGCCGCCTATACAAAGAAAACGGCGTAGAAGTCGAATAGTTCATTCGTCCTTACTCAAAAAAATCCCTCTCAAGTGAGAGGGATTTTTTTATCTTAATAAATATCAGCAATTCGATACTAAATCATTAATCGTGAACGAATCAAATCACCCGTTTCTTCTACCCTCACATAAACCATTGTCTTTGTACTGATACTTCATTTTTAATACTTTTCCTCATTCCTCATAAGTAAGTACCAGCTTTTTCCTAACCCGCCAAACTTAGCCAAAGGGCTAAATATCATTCTTATTTCCACTTACCTCAACAAAGCAAATTTTTACACTTATCAACGAAATTACACGTGACAAAAAACTCAGCAGCATTCCACAGAATGCTCTGTGCACTAACTACTAATAACGTTCACGACACGGCAATTGGGGAAGACACCCAAGGGCGGTAGCGTGTCAGAAGGGAAACTGAGTCATGAAACAAAAAGGACTTATCCGCTCTCATGAGATGGAGTTCGCTTTTTTATATCGCATCTCAGATCTTGCTGTCATCGTCTCTTTTATGCTGCTTTTAGTGTTCAAAGACATGAATACTGCGATGGGGAAAGATTACGTCATATTGGCTTTCGTTGGAGGCATCTCCTTTCTATTTATGGCAGAAAGCGGCAATCTGTATCGCTCTTGGCGAACCAGTTCGTTTAAAGAGCAGATGTTTATTGTCTGTGTTGCTTGGGCGGTGACTTCTGCACTTATCTTTATTGTGCTGTATTTTTCTGAAGTCCATACCTTATTTGATAACACAATTTTAGCGCTGTGGTTTGCGATTACGCCCGCTCTGCTCTTAGCATGGCGAGTAACATTCCGTACCGGATTAGCCTATTTGAGAAAAAAAGGATTCAACACTCGCACTGCGATCATCATCGGCCAAACTCCTCACGGCATTACCCTAGCTAACGAAATTCAAAACCACACAGAACACGGCGTGCTTTTTGATGGCTTTTACGACGAACGATCTTCCGACAGATTGCCAAATTCTGATTATCCTATTAAAGGAGCTGTTGACCACGCCCTTGAGCGAGCTAAAAAAGGGGAAGTAGATTACGTCTATATCGCGATGCCAATGCACGCAAAAGAGCGCATTGCGTCACTTCTTAACCAATTCTCAGATACCACCGCAAATACGTATCTGATTCCCGACTTCTTCACTTATAACCTTTTACATTCTCGTTGGGCGCAGATCGGCCAAGTTCAAACACTAAGTGTCTTTGATACACCTTTTGCTGGAATTTCTTCTTGGGTAAAACGGTTTGAAGACATCTTGTTTTCGAGCATTATTTTGGTCTTAATCGCCCCTATTCTATTCGTCATTGCGATTGGCATTAAGGCAACTTCTAAAGGCCCTGTCATCTTTAAACAACATCGTTACGGTCTTGATGGACGCAAGATTGAAGTCTGGAAGTTCCGTTCAATGACAACCATGGATCAAGGTTCCAACGTGAAACAGGCGACAAAGAACGATCCTCGTATTACGCCTTTTGGCGGATTTCTACGTCGCACCTCTTTGGACGAACTACCTCAATTTATCAATGTACTGCAAGGGACCATGTCTATTGTCGGCCCACGCCCTCATGCCGTGGCACACAATGAAGAATACCGTCAGATCGTGGATCGCTACATGCTACGTCACAAAGTAAAACCAGGCATTACTGGCTGGGCACAGATTAATGGTTATCGCGGCGAAACCGACACCTTAGAAAAAATGGAAAAGAGAGTCGAGTTTGATTTGGATTACATCCACCATTGGTCGGTTTGGATGGACATCAAAATCATCTTTATGACCGTTTTCAAAGGCTTCACTGGTGCTAACGCTTACTAAGGTTGAGATTATGAAGAAACTGACAATGGCAATAGCATTGAGTCTGTTTTCTACTGACTTGCTCGCAGAACCGATGGCTTACCAAACCGAGTCTGGTATAGAGTTGATTCCCCTCGTAAAAACTTTCTACGAGGGAGATGACAACATCAATAAAGCGGAAAAATCCGGCAATGTGGAATCGGTCAATATTTGGGGTATAGAACCAAGCTTACTAGCACGTATAGAACGGAATCGCTATCGCGCAGATATTTTATATAAGTTAAAAGCTGGCTTTTCATCTGACGATCGCAACGACTTCGACGACCACACTTTTCAGTTTTCCAACTTTTTCGAATTTAATCATCGTCATCGTTTAGTGGTTGATTACCGTTTTCGCGCCCAGCATGAAGTTCGAGGAGAAGATATTACCGAAGGTAATGGTAGCGCAATCGACTCACCAATAGAGTTCAACCGTAACGATGTAAAAACCAATTATGTCTTTGGATCTAACGGTGCCAAAGGCAGACTCGAATTCGGTTTAGGCTATAGTGATAAAACCTATCAAAACTATCGTGACGGCTTGCCTGGGCGCCCAAACGCTAAAACTAAATACAACGATTTTCGAGCTCCCAATGCACATTTGGAGTTCTATTTAAGAGCGACGCCAAGAACCTATTGGTTAGTCGGAACAAACCAAATCGTAACCGAGTATCAGCATCGAAATTCTGCGCAACCATCGAAAGATAACAACACCAGTTTCTATTACACCGGTGCCGAATGGGAAGTCACAGGAAAAACCAAAGGCATCGCTCGACTCGGTTATCAAATCAAAGATTTTGACAGCGCTCAACGAGAGACATTTAAAGGCTTTAGTTGGGATATCGGCTTTGAATGGTTGCCTCAAGAACAAACTCTAGTCAGCGTGAAAACCACTCAAGCGGCGGTTAACCCCGATCAAGATGGCGATTACAACCTACAAACTCGTTACCGACTGAACCTGAAGCACGATTGGAATAGTTACCTTGCAACTCGCTTAGGTGCTGTTTATCAACAAGATGATTACACGGGAATCTCCAGAAACGACGATCGGTACACTCTATCTTTTGGTATCGATTATCAGATCAAACGTTGGATACAGCTGCAAGCCGATTGGCAATACCAAGATAAAAACTCTAGCCGATCGGATTATAGCTTCGAACAAAATATTTGGACTTTAAGCGCACAGTTTTCTCTGTAAAAAGGATTATTAATGAAGGCATTCATCAAATTCATGAGTGTAGCGTTGTTGCTATTTAGCACTTTGGTCAACGCTGACTCAAACGAGGAAGATTACTTACTCGATACTGGCGATACCATTTCCGTGCAGGTCTATGGTGAAGAAGATCTTACGATTAAAAATATTCTAATAACGTCAGATGGCTACTTTGATTACCCCTACCTTGGCCGAATTAAAGCAATCAAAAAAACACCAAAACAACTCAAGTTCGAAATAGAAACGGGCTTAAAAGGCGATTATCTCATCAATCCAAAAGTGATGGTCACCATCAATAACTTTCGTCTGTTTTACGTTAATGGAGAAGTCAGGAAACCTGGTGGATTTGAGTACCGTCCAGGGTTAACCATAGAGAAGGCGATCGCTCTAGCAGGTGGCTTGACCGACAGAGCCTCACGCAAAGGCATTAACCTCACCAAGCATAAGACGGGTCAAACGATGGAAGGGGTCAGTATGCACCGCAACGTTGAACCTGGTGACATTGTATTTATTGACCAGAGCTTCTTTTAAGTGACAGGGAATCAAATGAACGGGACTCATCCAAATAATCTCCAGATGAACAAAGTAGAACTGATTCGTTTTGGCCATCACTTCAAAGCGATTAAAAAGAATTGGCTAAGCATCGCAGCATTCACGCTTCTGTTCTCATTAACTTGTACTTGGTATATCTACTCCAAAGCATCGATATACCAAGCTACAGCTACGCTACTCATCCAAGAGGAGCAAAAAAGCGCCCTTTCAATCGAGGAAGTATATGGCGTCGACACGACAAAAAAAGAGTACTTTCAAACGCAAATCGCCATTTTAAAATCGAATCATATTGCAGATAAGGTCATTAGAGAGCTGAACCTTACCCAATTACCTGAATTCACAAGCTCAGGGGGGTTAAATAAAAAAATCGACCAAATAAAGTCGATTCCTTTTGTTCAAGACCTACTGAATGTGGCACCAAGCCCAAAAGAAACCGCCCAGTTTTCAGAGTCCTATTATCAGGCACTTCAAGCTTTCAGAAGTAAACTCGATATTGAGCCAGTACGTAACACCCAATTAGTCAGAATTCGCTTTCGTTCTATCGATCCTAAGCTTGCGACGACAATCGCCAACGCGGTCGGCCAAGCCTACATTGACGCAAATTTTGAAGCCAAATTGGTCGTTACACAAAATGCGGCTACTTGGTTGACAAATAACTCTCAAAAATTGGAGGAGCGATTACGTAACTCGGAGCAAGCGCTGCAAGAATTCTTGTTAAAAGAAGGGTTGATCGATATAAACGGTATTGATGAAATTTACGCAAATGAGCTAGAAGAACTCACTCGCAAGCTGAATATCGCTGTTAATAAGCGTATTGAAGCGCAGACGTTAATCCAACTGTTACGACGTAAATCTTCGCAAAGTTTAGACAGCTTGTTGTCAATTGATGAATTCGCTAATCAAGCGCAAATCCGCGATCTAAAATTGTCGGAAGCACAGGCAGCCAAAAATCTCTCTGAACTGGCACAGCGCTACGGACCTAAGCATGATCGAATGATTCAGGCGAAAGCACAGCTTGCTGAAATTCAATCAAGAACCCAGCAACTCATCCGGGACATTTCCTTCAGTAAGCAACAAGACCTTCTTGCTGCAAAAGCGCAAGAGGACATGCTTCGAGCAGAACTCGATAACAAAAAGTCAGACTTCCAATCGTTAGGGTCACAAAAAGCGCGTTACGAACAGTTAAAACGCGAGGTTGAATCCAATAAGGCACTCTATGAAGCGTTCTTAAATCGTGAGAAAGAGACCAACGCCACCAGCGACTACAAGAATGTCACTGCTCGCTTTACTGATAAAGCCATCATCCCTCTATTCCCGGTGGCACCACAACGAATCAAACTGGTACTAATTGCCACCTTTTTTGGCTTTGCCATTGCTTGCGCTCTGGTCATCATCTTAGAAACGATGCGAGAAGTTATCCGAAGCACAGCCGATGTGCAGGAAAAACTTGGTGTTACGTGTTTAGGTGTGATTCCTATGGTCAAAAAACGCAATTTGCGTAAAAACGGCGTCAGTTATACCGCGTATTTAGATGATGAAGAAAAGCTATTTAGTGAAGCTTGCCGCTCCGTCAGAACCTCGCTTCTGCTCAGATTAACCAACACGAAGCAAAAGATATTGCCCTTTACCTCTGCTATTCCAGAAGAAGGAAAAACATCGACCAGTATCAATATGGCGGTGTCGTTTTCAAAAATGGAAAAGGTGTTGATCATCGACTGCGATTTACGTCGACCTTCCATAGCAAAGCGATTCGGTATTGCTGAATCAAGCCCTGGCTTAACGCATATCCTGACTATGGATACGCCAATCAAAGATTGTGTTACACATATAAAAGAAGCCAACTTAGATGTATTACCAGCCGGCCTAGTTCCGCCAAACCCACAGGAATTACTGGCTTCTGATCGCTTTAAAAAGTTGCTCGAACATTTTCAAAATAAGTATGACCGGATCATTATCGATACACCGCCCCTATTGTCAGTGAGTGACGCACTTATTCTTGGTCAGTATGCCAATGGTCTGATTACCGTCATTCGCTCAGAATCAACAAAATCATCACTGGTTAACCTTGCGTTATCTAAACAAATACAACACTCAGTTCCATCTCTTGGCGTCTTAATCACACAAGCCAAGGCCAAGGAAGGAGAGACGCTCTATGTCCAGAAATACGCCTACTAACGTAAACCTATCTTGGTACCAAACGTTGAAAAGCCAAGAACAGCCGGTATTGATCTATCAAATGGGCAAAGTAGGTTCGAGTGCATTAGAGCATTCCATTCCTAACTCGATTCACTTGCACGACCTTATGAGCGTCGATGCGCAAAAACAAATATCCCCCGTTAGAGCGCAATTGCATAAGCCTCAGATCAATGCGTTAAAGCGACGACTAAAGCGTATAACGATGAGCCATATGTTAAAGCGCAAGAAAAAAGTTCGAATTATCTCGCTGGTGCGAGAACCGATCGGACGAAATGTCTCAATGTTCTTTCAAGCACTTCCTTTTTGGATGGCGGACAAATATCTAAAGGATGACAGCGCAATACGTACCGAACGACCGCAATTACTCCAAGAAGCATTTGATAAGCACATGAATCATCAATATGCGCTGCAGTGGTTTGACAACGAGATCAAACAACTAACAGGGATTGATGTGTTTAACGAGTCTTTTAATCACGAAGTAGGCTATCAAACATACCATAACAATAACTTCTCACTGTTGGTCATTCGAAGTGACAAGCTAACGAAGGCTAACTCCGCAGTTGAAGACTTTTTAGGTTACCCCGTGGATGTTGTTTATGAAAATCAATCAGACAACAAATGGTACTCGCCACTAATGAAAGAATTCAAAACGCAATTTCAACCTACACCCGAGTACGTTGAAGAAATGCTGAATTCTAAATTGACGAAGCACTTTTTCTCAAATGCAGAAATCACCGACCTTAAACAGCAATATCTGACCAATTAATCATGAAAACCAAGATTCTACATATTATCAATGATCTTTCTCAGAACGGCGGTGCTCAGAAGTTCTTAGTCGACCTTGTTTTAGAACATAAGCCTGAATACGAAATCAAAATTTTGGTCTTGTGTGATGAAAATGATTACTTACCAATGCTATCCGCCCAAGGCATAGAGTGTTTTAACTGGCGCACATTGCCATTGAGTGAGAAATTCTCTTTGCTGCGTTGGCCGGATGTCGTTCACGGGCACCTCTACCCTTCCATTTACCTAGCGCTATTGGCGGTAGGTAAAAAACGAATCCAGACTGAGCACTGTTCTTATAACCGTCGACGTGACTATCCGCTGTTTAAGTTCATGGAATACGTCTTATATTGGGGCCACGACTTGACAGTCAGTATTAGTGAAAAAGTACAAGATGAACTGGTGAAGTTCATGCCTCGCTATCAACATAAATATCACGTGGTGCACAATGGCGTTGATTTAAAAAGGTTTTCTATGACGCCAAGATTCGCCAGCCACCTAATCGACAAACCAGTTATCAAGATTGGAATGGTGGGCCGACTTCACCAACATAAAGACCATGAAACGCTTATCCAAGCACTTATCCATTTACCAAGACGATACGAACTCCACCTTGCGGGAGATGGAGAAAAAAAATCGTCACTGCAAGCATTGGCAACAAAAATCAACGTCGCGCAACGTGTTCACTTTCATGGCGTAGTTTCAGACGTTCCAGCCTTTTTGAACGACATGGATATTTACGTGCAATCGTCGCACGTCGAAGGCTTTGGTTTGGCGGCGGTTGAGGCGATGGCAGCAGGCTTACCCGTACTATCGTCGGACGTACCTGGTTTGGATGACGTCACCGGACGTGCCGAATATTTATTTCAAGTTGGTAACGCCACTGAACTGAGCCAAAAAGTGCTCCAGCTATGTGAAAGTGTTGAGCGGTACGACGCTGCAAGTCAATACTCAGTCAATAGGGCCTCTCTCTACACCATCGATAAATTTCGTGAAGGTTACTATGGAATCTACCAGCAGCTTTGCGCCAACAAATAGTTCCGCGCCATCGAGCCATCGCGCCTCATTGCTTGCAGCATGCCTATTAGCATTGTTCTTTATTCCAATGAAGTTTCGTGCTGGAGGAATAGCGCTAGCCCCATCTGACATCGCAAGCCTTTTGTCTATTGGTTTTACTGCATTAGTGGTATTGGAAGGAAAAGCTGAAAAACTCATGCATCCCTGTATGGGGTTCCTCGTATTGTTCACTGGGTATGTGTTCATAAATGGTCTGCTAAATCGCGTCCCTTTAATGCCGCTAGTTATAGAAACTGTGCAATGGTTAGCGATTTTGTGCCTACTGAGCCTAATGTACGCCTATGGCGTGTTTGATGACGAACGGGTAATGGTATATTTCACGTATCTGTTGTTTTTCATCTGTACGCTCGTTGCCTTATGGCACTTTGCTCAGGGCTATCAAAGCGGGTTTAAGTTACTCGGGGTAAGTAAATACGGGTTCGGTGTACTGTGCTCACTACTGTACCTTTATCGAGATAAAATTCGCGCTTTCCACCTTTTGATGCTCGTAGCTTTAGTATTACTGGTGTTGTCACAAGAAAGAAAAGCGCTACTTGGTTTTTGTCTGCTTTTCTTCTTTGACCAACTGCTCGTAAAAAACTTAATGAGAAAATCGCTCAGCGAAACGTACACGTGGACAATTTTATTAGCCTTGAGCTTCATTGTGTTTACTGCCGTCACAACCACACTCTACGTTGGGTTTGAAACGCTAGCAGACACATTGGAAATAACCCAAGAAGACGTCTTATTTGCCAACCAAAGTGAAGCGCGCTGGGTATCGAATCTTCATAGAAAACTTTTACTTGCCAATGGGCTAGATATTTTACTTCAACACCCAGTGTTAGGTGTCGGCGCGAAAATGTTACCCAACTTTATGATCAGTTACTTTAACTATGATGAGCTGGCGATCTACACCCACAACTTTGTGTTAGATACCGCAATTGAATACGGATTGCTTGGTATCGGTCTGCTGTTTGGTGGTTATTTTCTTTTTATTCGCTTTTGCTTCCGCAGCCTTAATGAAAACAGAAAAAGCCTATTACTTGCGATATACGCCCTCATCATGGTGTTTTTCGTTGCGGTAAACACCACCATAATTTTAATACTCTTGTTACCCGTCATGATCAGCATGAGCAACGACTCAAGGGCCATTGCTCATACTTTTCCGGTAAACCATCACCACGAATATGAATAATCAAGGATAGGATAGGATAGATGAAGTATTCAATCTCTCGACAATTTGAAAAGAACCGAGAACTCCAAGCTGATAATTTTGTTTTAGTTTACCAAATGGGCAAAGTTGGCTCCTCATCAATTGAGCACACGCTAGGGGAGAAAAATATCCCGAGCTATCACATCCACACCTTTGATGATCACGAAGAATTTCACATGTATCACAATAAAAAAGACGTGAGTAAATTCTTCGACTTCCGAAACCGCGCACTCTATCGCTTAGTGCTCAAGCAGCGAAAACGTATCTTACAAAAACGCGAGCAGATTAAAATCGTTACTCTGGTCCGCGATCCAATCGCAACTGTCTTTTCTCGCTTCTTTCAAGATCTCCATTTGCAATTTATCGAAGGCAAAAAGAACGATGCAATTCACCGAGATATGGAAGTCACGTATCAGCACCTCGAGCATTGTTTTGATAACTATATCAATCTCAACTATTTTGCGGACTGGTTCGACAACGAGTTAAAGCGTAATTTCAATATCGATGTGATGCGCCAAGAGCTGGACAACACTCAACCTTTCTTCACATTCCAGAACGATCAGGCCAACGTCATGCTAATCAAATGCGAACAGCTCAGTTCTCTTGATAAAGAAATCGGTGAGTTTCTTGAGTTGCAAGACTTCGTGCTGAAAAACAGTAACGAAGCGAAAAACAAGTGGTACTCCAATATCCACCAACACTTTAAGAATCACTACGACTTCTCAAAACTGTTCTATATGTACGATCTTCCCTTGTATCGCCACGTTTATTCAGAGCAAGAGCGTGATGCTTTTAAACACAAATGGATGCAAACACCAGGGACAAAATCATCATGAAGAAAGTACTCCATGTTACAGAAGCGTTTGGAGGTGGCGTTCAAACCGCCCTCTATAGTTATGTTCACTCATCCAGAGACGAGCCTTACCAGCATTTCTTGCTAGCCAGAGCCCGAGAAAACGACTTAACCAATGAGAACAACCACCACATTTTCGTACAGACAAAGTGGGTAGAAGGCGGCTTGCTTCAATTTATTCGCGATGCAAACCACATGATTGCATCACTTGGTCCCGACGTCGTGCATTTGCACTCGAGTAAAGCAGGATTTCTCGGCCGATTTCTAAAGCTTGGCAAGGCACGCTTGGTTTACACACCGCACTGTTATGCCTTCGAACGTGAAGATATCTCAGAGCTTGCACGCCAGATCTATAAAGCACTAGAGAAAGTAAAACTGAGCAAAATTGATGTGGTTGCAGGCTGTAGCCAACGAGAGTGTGACCTAGCCATTAGCATTGGTGCGAAACATGCCGAACTGCTCAACAACTACGTGTCTTATCAAAGTGAAGATCGTATAGAGCGAGACAAGCAAGAAGCGCTGAAGCTCATTGTACTTGGTCGTGTCGCGCCCCAAAAAGATCCTCAGTTTCTTATCAGCACATTGCAGTTCCTTAATCGGTATGCGCTTAACCGCCCGATAGAGATCACATGGATAGGTGGCGGTGACCAAGTACTCGAACAGAAATTACGTACTGAAAATGTGGATGTAACGGGTATGCTGCCTCGCGATGAGGTAGTTGAAAAGCTCAAAGGTTCAGACCTTTATCTACACACTGCAGCATGGGAAGGGATGCCGTTAACCATTCTAGAAGCATCCAAGTTACATCTTCCTATGGTTATTCGGACCATCGGCGCAACCAAAGATCTCAACTACCCGTTTTTAGCGCTCACACCTGAAGAAATGGCCAAGCAGATCGCGCATTGTGTCAATCATTATGAAGAGATCGATTTTCGCCAATATACAGCAGAATTAAACGATGCCTTCAGTGAAGAAAAGCAGCGCCTCGCACTCAATAAACTTTACGGTTAAATGCCCCTATGTTTCACACTGTTCAACAAAAATTACTGTTGATGCCCAGCGGTAAAAAAAGCTTGTTATCTACTGGATTAAAAACCGCAATCACGCGTGTGTTGAGTGCGCTATTTGCTTTTTTACTGACTCTGATTGTATCGAAGACCAGTGACGCTTCGACGGCCGGTCAATTCTTCTTTTTATTCAACCTAGTCTCGCTACTCGCCATCGTTTCTCAGCTAGGTTTTGATGTCTCGTTAGTTCGTTACAATGCGATCGCTTTTAATAACAAAGAGAAGCTTGAACAAAGCCAAAACTATAAAACCGCACTTTATCGAAGTATGGCATTTTGCTTGCTCGCCATAGGCGTTTTGTTGGCAGCGTTTAATCTGTTTCCAGAACAGCTAAACCAGACTCAATCACCAATGTATGCGATTACTTTATGCTTGCTTTGCATACCTTTCTTGGTGCTTGCGCAAACCAACAGTCGGGTGCTTCAAGCATGTAGAAAAGTTGTATCATCTCTGTTTGCGTTGCAGCTTGGGGTAAGCATGTTGATGGTCATTTTTGTCTTTGCCCTAGACTATATCGGTCAGCAAAATATCAACAATCTAATGACCGCACTGCTTTTAGCGAGCATAGGTGTCGCGGTCATATCTAGTGCCAATTGGCTTGGCTCAGATCAATATCAAACATCGGCTTTCGTACCAAACAAAAAAATGGTCGCTTCTGCCAAGCAAGTCTGGGTTGGCAGTATCTTCACGAATGTTCTTCAATGGGGAAGCCTTGTTATTGCGGGCTTTTTTATCTCAACAGCGGAAATCGGTTTGTTAGCCGCAGCCCAACGCACATCACTACTGATTGGCTTTGTGCTGATTACCATTAACTTTGTGGTCGCCCCGATGTTTGCCTCTCTCTACAAAGAGCGTCAAATGCTCAAACTGCAGAACCTGAGCCGCTTGGCGTGCCGAGCCAATGTTGGTTTAGCGATTGTACCCGTAGTTATTTGCACCCTCTTCCCCGAGTTTGTAATGCAGTTTTTTGGTGAGGAGTTTCTCGCCGCGGCGCCACTATTAGTCGTCCTTTCTCTGGGGCAGTTAGTCAATGTTGCGACTGGTTCAGTAGGGTTTTTATTATTAATGAGCGGTCATGAGAGAACCATGAAATACATTACAATTTCCTCCGGTACGGTGTCTATCTGCCTACTTGTTACGCTTTGCCAAATGTTTGGGGTGATTGGTGCAGCGTGGGCAATGGCAATTGGCATGGCTATCCAGAATTTAGCTGCACTGTACTTTGTAAAACGTTACTTAGGCTTCTTTCCAATAGGTTAATTATGGCTTTAATACTGGCACGCACGAGTTTTGTTTTAGTCCTGATGCTAACCGCTTCACTCTCTTTGTGGAAAAGCTCTGACCTACACCATACTGCTTACCTGCAAATGGAAACCTACTTAGGCGGATCGAGTACGCTTCACTTTACTTTCAGTTTATTGATCGGCTTTTTATCGGTTTTCACGTTCCCTTCTCTGGTGAGCTCGAATAAAACCGACATTTTTGGGATTCGTCTTTTGCTACTGCTGTTGGCTATCGTTTCAATGGAAGAAATAAGCCAACTTTTTATTCCAAATCGATCATTTAGTTTTGATGATCTCAGCACCAACTGGATAGGTGTTATCTCAGGTTACTTTAGTGCCAAGTTAATTCGCTTCATCCGCGCTCGATCGTTCTAGTAATACAGGAATCTCTGAGGGATTTGGGTATATAATTACGCCAAACAACCAGACTAACGAGTACATCATGCCATCTCATCCAACCAAGATTACTTTTTTTGAATTCTTAACTCCGTTGATCACGTCAGGCAAAAAGACGATAACGATTCGAGATGAATCAGAAAGCCATTACGTTCCCAATACAGAAGTCGAAGTTTTTACCTTAGAAACGGATCGTAAAGTCTGCGATATCAAGATACGTTCTGTAGAACCACTTCACTTTGAAGATATTAATGAGTTTCATGCAGAACAAGAAGCCATCGAACTACCAAAACTTAAGCAGTTAATTCGAGAAATCTACCCAAATACCGACACGCTATTTGTTATTGAGTATGAGCTGATTAAATAACCCACAACAAAGGCTAGACGACTGGTCTAATTCATTCTATAGTACACTTCATGAACGCAAAGACGAATGACACACGCCAACATATTCTCGACGTCGGATACGAGTTAATCGTAAACCGAGGGTTCACGAGTGTTGGTCTTTCAGAGCTATTAAAAAAGGCCGCAGTGCCAAAAGGCTCGTTTTATCATTACTTCAAATCCAAAGAACAATTTGGTGAAGCGATGATTCAAGACTACTTTACTAAGTATTTTGAGCGTTTAAACGCACGCTTTACCAATACTGAACTGAGTGGCTACCAACGCCTAATGAGCTATTTCGAAGAAATGGTCAAAGTAGAAGACGACGTGTGTAATGCGAACAAATGTTTATTGGTTAAGTTAAGTGCAGAAGTCTCCGATCTCTCTGAGTCAATGCGCTTGGCATTACGCCAAGGAGCAGACAAAACCATTCAAGCGATAGCGGATTGCATTGACATCGGCATTCAAGATGGCTCAATCCCCAATGGTGACAGTGCGTTATTAGCAAGGCAGATATACTACCTTTGGAATGGCGCTAGCTTGCTGAACAAACTTTATCAAGATCAGGCAGCATTGACGCAAAGTCTGACCTATACTCAACACTTACTGCAGAATACGCGCACTTGCCCATAACGGGCGGCGTGGAAGCAGAATGAACACCCTACACACGTTTCACTGTCAGAAAAAGCGTCAGTGTTAACACAGTAAACCTTCCCGCTTTACATAAGCGGGATATTTTGAAACAAATACTAGACGACCGGTCTAATCAACAAGTGAGATAGATATGACTAACGCAACAAATCGCAGAATAGTACTCGCGTCACGTCCCCATGGTGCACCGACACAAGAAAACTTTCGTTTAGAAGAGGTAACGAAACCGACTCCGAAAGAGGGTGAAATGCTATTGAGAACGGTTTATTTATCTCTAGATCCATACATGCGTGGTCGCATGAGTGATGCCGAATCATACGCTGACCCTGTTGCAATTGATGACGTAATGGTCGGTGGTACAGTTTGTCAGGTAGAAGCATCAAACCACCCAGATTACGAAGCAGGTGAATGGGTTCTTGCCTACACTGTTGGCTGGCAAGACTACGCTATCTCAACTGGTGAGATGGTCATTAAACTTGGTAAAGAACCGAAAAATCCTTCTTACGCGCTAGGCGTTGCAGGTATGCCAGGATTTACCGCGTACATGGGTTTACTCGACATTGGTCAGCCAAAACCAGGGGAAACCATCGTGGTAGCAGCTGCTACGGGGCCTGTAGGCGCAACAGTTGGTCAAATTGGTAAAATCAAAGGTTGCCGAGTTGTTGGTATAGCAGGCGGAGAAGAAAAATGCCGTTACGCTAAAGAGGTGCTTGGTTTCGATGAGTGTATTGATCACAAAGCTGAAGACTTTGCAGAACAACTGAAAAATGCCTGTGACAAAGGTATCGATGTTTACTTCGAAAACGTAGGTGGCAAAGTATTCGAGGCTGTAATGCCACTTCTGAATACAAATGCGCGTATCCCACTTTGTGGTTTGATTTCTCAGTACAACGCGACAGAGCTGCCTGAAGGTACCGACCATCTTCCATTACTAATGGGTAAGCTCCTGACCAAACGAATCAAGGTGCAAGGCTTCATCATTTTTGATGATTACGGACATCGTTACGGTGAATTTGCGCAAGATATTAATCAATGGTTGGCAGAAGGAAAGATCCAATACCGCGAACATCTAGTACAAGGACTGGATAATGCGCCAGAAGCATTCATCGGTCTGTTGGAAGGTAAGAATTTCGGCAAACTTGTAGTACAGATTAACGACCCATTATAAAAAGGGATATGTAAATGATTAAACTTCACCATCTCAATCAGTCTCGTTCAAAGCGCATCATTTGGTTACTTGAAGAGCTAGATGTAAATTACGAGATTGTACCCTATGTCCGTGATTCCGTGACCTTCATGGCACCGCCAGAACTAAAAAGTGTTCACCCATTAGGAAAGTCACCTGTTCTTGAAGATAACGGCGAGATTATCATTGAGTCAGGTGCAATGACCGAATATTTGATTGAGAAATACAGTGACGGAGCCTTTGCTCCTGAGCGCGGTACAAAAGCACACACAGAATATTTGCAATGGATGCACTTTGCAGAAAGCTCCGCAATTTTACCTATGCTGCTAAAAATCTTCGTAAGCAAAGAGCCAAATGAAACTCAGTTTTTATCAGGCTATGCCGACAAGGAAGCAATGAATGTACTAGGCTACTTCGAGCAATCCTTAGAAGGCAAAACTTACCTAGTAGAAGAGCGTCTGACTGGCGCAGACATCATGATGTCTTTCATTGTCGAATTGGTTCAAAAGTTTGGTTTAGTTAATCACTTCCCTAATATTGAACGTTATGGGAAACAGCTCGCGACACACCCTGCATTTGCAAAAGCTGAACAACTTGAAGTGAAGTACTCTTAATTACTTCCCCCCTTTCGCCCCTTTGATGACACGTAAAACTTCATTTAAGGGGCGATATTACTAGCATCGCAGACACGCTAACTGGATAGCGCTCCCCCCAGTCAATCGCATTCGAGAACGTCGATTGTTATGTCAATCAAGCTAATGTAGTAAATTTCTGATTCTAATATAGTTTCGACCATAGTCACCATCTATTGAATTGATAAGCAATATCAGTTTTCTCCCCCAGCTTTTCCGTAATAACCTCCTCTACAGTTTCTAAGGTATTGAGCCCTGGAGGGGGAAGAAAAATGACAAACAAGAAATTGACTACAGCAGCAGGTTGCCCTGTCGCACATAACCAAAACGTTATGACTGCAGGTCCTCGTGGCCCTCAACTATTACAAGACGTTTGGTTCCTTGAAAAATTGGCACACTTTGACCGCGAAGTGATCCCTGAGCGTCGTATGCACGCAAAAGGTTCTGGTGCTTACGGTACGTTCACAGTAACGCACGACATCACAAAGTACACGCGCGCTAAGATCTTCTCTGACATCGGCAAAAAAACAGAACTATTCGCTCGCTTCACTACTGTAGCTGGTGAGCGCGGTGCAGCAGACGCAGAACGCGACATCCGTGGTTTCGCACTAAAATTCTACACTGAAGAAGGTAACTGGGACTTGGTTGGTAACAACACACCAGTATTCTTCCTACGTGACCCACTAAAATTCCCAGACCTAAACCACGCAGTAAAACGCGACCCTCGCACTAACATGCGTAGCTCTACCAACAACTGGGATTTCTGGACATCACTACCAGAAGCATTCCACCAAGTGACTATCGTAATGAGTGACCGTGGTATCCCAGCTTCTTACCGTCATATGCATGGTTTTGGTAGCCACACATTCAGCTTCATCAACGCAGAAAACGAACGTTACTGGGTGAAATTCCACTTCAAAACTCAACAAGGCATCAAGAACCTGACTGACCAAGAAGCAGAAGCCATCGTAGGTAAAGACCGCGAAAGCCATCACCGTGACCTTTACGAAGCGATTGAGCGTCAAGACTTCCCTAAATGGAAGATGTACGTACAGATCATGCCTGAGCTAGAAGCGGATGAAGTCAACTTCAACCCATTCGACCTAACACGTGTATGGTCTCAAAAAGACTACCCACTGATCCCAGTTGGTGAGTTTGAACTGAACCGTAACCCAGAAAACTTCTACGCAGAAGTTGAGCAATCAGCGTTCAACCCAGCTGCAGTAGTACCTGGTATCGGCTTCTCTCCAGATAAGATGCTACAAGGTCGTCTGTTCGCTTACGGCGATGCTCAGCGTTACCGTCTAGGTGTGAACCACCATCAAATCCCAGTGAACGCACCTCGTTGCCCTGTTCACAGCTACCACCGCGATGGCGCAATGCGCGTTGATGGCAACTTTGGTTCAACACTAGGTTACGAGCCAAACTACAAACAAGAATGGGCAGAGCAACCAGATTACTCTGAGCCACCTCTACGCATCAACGGCAACGCTGATCACTACGATCACCGTGTAGACGAAGACTACTTCAGCCAAGCGGGTGACCTATTCCGTCTGATGAGCGAAGAGCAACGTCAAACTCTGCTCGATAACACAGCTCGCGCAATGGACGGTGTACCCGAGTTCATCCAACAGCGCCACGTTCAACACGCATACCAAGCGGACGAAGCGTACGGCAAAGGTCTTGAAATTGCACTAGGCTTAAACAAGTAAGCGAACGCTGTAATCATTACACTGTGTGATTTAAAGACGAAAAAAAGGAGGTGCTCTACAGCACCTCCTGATTTCAAATCACTAATCCTTAATCACAAGTCATAAACCATGCTCAAGGAGGTTCATTATGATTAACTTAGATTTCTTTAAGCTCTTTAATACCAAAGAACTGTTTATCTATTACTGATTCATCAACTACTGATTTTTAGCGACCGCTTTGATCAGTACTGATGTATCCATGCGACCTAAACCATCACGTTGAAGGTCTGCGTATTGCTCATCCACTTTCTTAGTCAGTGGAAGTTCTAGACCCACTCGCTCAGCTTCTTGCAGACAGAAACCTAAGTCTTTGCGCATCCAATCAATAGCGAAGCCAAAATCGAACTTGTCTTCAGCCATTGTATTTGCGCGGTTTTCCATCTGCCAAGAACCTGCAGCGCCATGCTTAAGCGTTTCTACAACTTGAGCGATGTCCAAGCCTGATTTTTGTGCCAGCAACAAAGCTTCACTCAGACCTTGTAAAACGCCTCCAATACAGATTTGGTTTACCATCTTACAGCGTTGACCCTGACCGTTTTCACCCAGTAGCGTCATCTGCTTCGCGTACACATCCATCGCCGGAGACACACGGTCAAAAATGCTTTGTTCACCACCACACATGATGGTTAGAACACCATTTTCTGCGCCCGCTTGACCACCAGAAACTGGCGCATCAATGAAGTGATTACCATACTTAGCACACGCTTCAGCCAGCTCAACCGCTAGGTCTGCAGAAGTCGTCGTGTGATCGACTAACACTGCATCTGCTTTCAAACCGACCAGAATGCCTTCTTCACCGTAAACAACGCTACGAACGTCATCATCATTACCCACACAGGTAAAAACGATGTCACAGCCTTCTGCCGCTTCACGTGGTGTTTCACAAGCTACGCCTTGGTATTCTTCAGCCCATTTGTCGGCTTTCGCTTTTGTGCGGTTGTATACTTTGGTTTCAAAGCCCGCTTTACTTAGGTAACCAGCCATTGGGTATCCCATCACACCCAGACCAATAAATGCTACTCGTTGTTTTTCCATTGCACGCTTCCCTTAGTTCACCTGACTGAAATGTTTCGTAACATGCTACTAAAGAATTGAAATCATTACTCGTGATTTCTCTTTCCTCGGTCTCGATGATCCTGCATTGCAGTCCGTTTATTGCGCCTTCTACACCCCTTTACTTGACGATTAGCGTAACAGTCAAAGCACTTACAAAGGTTCACTACTGCTTAGCGTGGAACATCGCTTGCCCACTCTTGTCCTTGTTCGACCAGAAATTGATGTTGAACTGAGCATCATCGCTCATCTCAATGCGGTGCCAGTACTGCGGTGGACTTGTAGCAAACTGGCCTGCATTAATCACCACCACTACTTCTGCTTCTGTGGCATTTTCATCAGCAAAGCCGTAGTAAGTCACTTGCCCTTCCATGACGCACAGCTGCCCAAACACACCCTCAGCGGTATTGTGATGAGTCAGTAGCGCTGGTGGCACATTGTCTTTAGTGAAGAAAGGCGTTGAACGTTGAACAGTCCAGTCTTTAGGAATTCGTAGATGCGACATAATAATACCCTCTCTAATTACAATTCTTTTCGTTTAAATCGGTTAAGCCTGACCGGCTTGAGACAACTCTCGAAGCAATGGAAATGCTTGCGTAACTTGTTCTCCCGTCACGACGAAGCCCATGAGTCGGCTATTTTCATCTTCTGCTTTCGCGGCAATGCCTGTTTGAGAAATCTGCACGCTCCAGTTCGTCACCGAACTAAAATCGCCTGCCAATTGAATTGGGTAGCTCGGCGTTTTGACCTTTACCATCATGGGCGGTAGTTTCAACTCTGCTTCTTGCCCCAGTAGTTGTTTGCCCAAAGCATTGGCACTTAGCACGATCGGTTGGAGGTACGGCATCATTCGACCTTGGATCTCAGCACAATCGCCTAATGCGAACACATTGGCTGCTGATGTCTGTAATCGAGCATCCACCTCGATGCCTTTATTGACACTCAACCCACAAGCCTTCGCTAACCAAGTGTTAGCACGTAAACCCGCAGCTGAAATCACTACATCGGCTTCGATTTCCTTACCTTTGCTCAAGCTTGCCACCAGCGAATCATCCGAGTGATTGATCGCGACAACTCCAGTCTCTAAGGCAAGTTGAATACCTTGCTGCTTAAGTTGATTCTCCAGCGGCAATGCAACAAATTCAGGAATCAAGTTAGCGAGCAAACGGGGATTTGGCTCAACCACCGTAACGGCTTTACCACTGGTTGCGAGATCCATGGCGATCTCGACGCCGATCAAACCACCACCCATTACTAGAATTCGTTCCGCGCGGCTAATTTGCTCTTCCGCTAATTGATATTCTTGTAGCGAGTTCAGCGTTATCACCTCAGGTGCTGCACCACCAGATATTGGCGGCACAAAGGCTTTCGCGCCTGTCGCAAACACCAGTTTGGAATAAGGATAGGTTTGGCCGTTGGCGACCACTTGCTGAGCTTGCACGTCGACATGCTCAATCATGGTATGGGCGAACAGTTCGATGTTGTGTTCCTGTGCAAACGCCTCACCACTTTTAACTACCAAATCTTGGGCAGTTTGCTTGTTACTGAATACATGACTCAAATCGGGCTTGTTGTATTCCGCGCCATCATCAGCAGTAAACACTTGCAGCGGAATATGTGCGTCCATTCGACGCACTGTTTTCACCAATTGGTAAGCCGCAAAGCCGCTACCAATAATCACAATAGATGCTTGCATATTCTCCCCCTTACCCGTTGTATTCGACAAAGACGTCTTTACCCAAGTGGCATTCTGGGCACAAGAAGTAATCTGGCACTTCAGACCATGCCATGCCCGGTTCAACGCCTTGATTAGGCTCGCCTTTAGTTGGGTCGTATACCCAATTACAAACGGTGCAAACCATGCATTGACAACCTGCAGGATGCGCCTCAGTACTAGGGTTGCTAGAAGCAGCATCTACTGCCGCTTGTGTTGCTACTTGTGCAGCGGGTTGTGATTGAACTTGTGGTGCAGACGCAGCAATCGCCAGCGAAGTAACAGGACTTGTCAGGTCATGCTTTGCCCACAATTTCGCGATGTTTTGACCATGTTCGCGACATTCACGCATCGCTTTACCATCTGGTCGCCATTTGGTTTTCAAACTCACCGCGGTTTCAAAGCCTGCGTCAGTCAATCGAGCATGGATACGATCCACCGCACCACCGTTCCAACCGTAGCTACCGAACGCAGCGGCTTTCTTCGCCTTAAAGCGCAGACCGGTAATTTCTTCTAGCATGCCTGCGATCTTCGGCATCATGACGTTATTCATGGTAGAAGAACCAACCAAGATGCCTTTTGAGCGGAATACGTTGGCGAGAATTTCATTCTTATCATGCTTAGAGACATTAAAGACTTTGACCGCCACACCAGGATCGACATCGTGAATGCCTTGCGCGATTGCATCGGCCATCATTCGAGTGTTGTTTGACATTGAATCGTAGAAAATCGTAATGCGATCTTCTTGATAATTGTCTGCCCACGCCAAGTATTGCTCGATGATTTGAACCGGATTATCGCGCCATACAATACCGTGTGACGTTGCGATCATGTCGACAGGCAAATTGAAACTCAGCACTTCTTTGATTTTTGCGGTTACCAAGCTGCTGAATGGCGTTAGGATGTTTGAGTAGTAACGCAAACACTGTTCCATCAACTCATTTTGATCCACTTCATCATTGAATAAGCGTTCATCGCAGTAGTGCTGACCAAATGCGTCATTGCTGAATAATACTGCATCGCCAGTTAGGTAAGTCATCATGCTGTCTGGCCAATGCAGCATCGGCGCTTCCACGAACACCAATTGCTTACCGTTGCCAATATCAATGCTGTCGCCTGTTTTTACGGTTTTGAAGTTCCACTCAGGATGGTGGTGATGACCAACGATGGAATCAATCGCCGCTTCTGTACAGTAAATTGGCGTGTTCGGAATCTTCTCCATTAATGCCGACAATGCGCCTGAGTGATCTTCCTCTGCATGGTTTACCACGATAAAGTCGATAGACTTAAGATCGATTTCCATTTCTAAATTTTGGATGAATTGTTGACTGAATCGATGATCGACCGTATCAATCAATACGGTTTTCTCTTCACGAATTAGATAACTGTTGTAGCTGGTACCTTTTGTCATTTTGTATTCTGTACCGTGGAAATCTTGGACTTCCCAATCGCGTTGACCTACCCAGTGGATGTTGTTTTTTACGTGAATTGTCATAATTACTACCTTGAATGACGGGATAAACAAAAATAATTTCTTCTTGTATTGCACTGGGCGTGCCAACTTTTAATTATCTTATATTTCAACAACTTAATTAAATATTAACTTTAACAACTGTCATTTAGACACAGTTGAAAATTGTCATTAAGACACTACAATAGTCATATTGACACAATCGGTATTGGCTATGACTTCTTTAATCGCGCAATGGCTACACATCACGCAAGACCTTAACTCGGCCCTCACTCAACAGGCTCGCTTCGATACGTTGTTAACCACGATTCGAGAGGTATTGAAGTGTGACTCTTCTGCCCTTCTTTTGTATGAAGACCAACACTTTAAACCTTTAGCGATCAATGGATTGGCGAAAGAAGTGCTTGGACGCCGTTTCTCCATTGAGCAGCACCCAAGATTAGAAGCCATTGCCCGAGCAGGCGATATCGTGCGCTTTCCCTCTGACAGCGACTTACCTGATCCATACGATGGCTTGATTCCAAACCACGATGACAAACTGCATGTCCATTCCTGCATTGGTTTACCTCTGCTGATCGACGATCAACTGATTGGTGCCATTACGATTGACGCCTTCGACCCCAATCAATTTGATGGGCTACGCAACCAAGAGTTACGTTTTGTCAGCGCGTTGGCAGCAGGTGGCCTACACACTGCACTCCTGTTAGAGCAATTAGAAACACAAGCGAGCCTGCCACGTGACTCTTACGCCGAGAAGCGCACCTTAAGTAATGAAATCATTGGCAACTCTCAGGGTATGAAGAATCTTCAAGAGCAGATTGATGCCGTCGCCGATACGGAATTGTCTGTGCTGGTGATGGGAGAAACGGGCGTAGGTAAAGAGTTGGTTGCCAGCGCTATTCACCATCGCTCTAGCCGCTCTAGCAATACTTTGGTTTACCTCAACTGTGCGGCGCTGCCAGAATCAGTCGCGGAAAGCGAGTTGTTCGGCCATATCAAAGGCGCATTTACAGGCGCAATCAGCAATCGCAAGGGTAAGTTCGAACAAGCCGATGGCGGCACACTGTTTTTAGATGAAGTCGGCGAACTGTCGTTAGAGCTGCAAGCCAAGTTACTTCGAGCCCTACAATACGGCGACATTCAACGTGTGGGTGATGACCGCCATATTCGAGTCAATACACGCATTGTCGCCGCCACCAACCGTATATTGCATGAAGAAGTGACTGCTGGTCGCTTCCGAGCCGACTTATATCACCGTCTAAGCGTCTTCCCGCTTCATGTTCCACCTCTTCGTGAACGTGAAGACGATGTGGTGTTACTCGCAGGCTTTTTTGCCGAACGTTTAAGAAGCAAATTGGGATTGAACAGCATTCGTTTGTCCCCCACTT
The DNA here is from genome assembly GCF_033337375.1 of Vibrio sp. YT-17. Taxonomy (NCBI): domain Bacteria; kingdom Pseudomonadati; phylum Pseudomonadota; class Gammaproteobacteria; order Vibrionales; family Vibrionaceae; genus Vibrio; species Vibrio sp. YT-17. The sequence goes on along the minus strand of NZ_JAWOQP010000015.1, from coordinate 11,238 downwards.
TGGTGCAGGCACTCAAAGACTATTCATGGCCAGGCAACGTGCGAGAGCTTGAACATGTCATTAAACGTGCTGGTGTTTTGGCAAAAGCGCGTACCCACGCCATGGACATTGAGTTAGTTGAGCAAGATTTTGACATCCGAACGCCGAATCAGAACATCAAGAACGTTGAAGAAACGGAACAAAAATCTCGGCTTGAGCTACCAGAAGGCGGATTAAAGCCTGCCACAGACGCCTTCCAAAAAGCGATGATTGTTCGAGTTCTGGAAGAGAACCAAGGTAACTGGGCAGCAACGGCACGTCAGCTTGAATTAGATAACGGCAATTTGCACCGATTAGCAAAACGGCTAGGGATAAAATAGACACTAACGAATATCACCTAATATGGCATATTCATCGCCAAATAAAGAGCCGATGCCCAACCGCTCACTCAGCCCACTATAAGTAGTGAGCTGAGTGCTCAGATAGAATAGCCACCTAAGTTTGACGGTATTTTCTTCTAAATTTTATTGTCTTGAACCACCTCACAGATTTAATAACCCTTAACAATAAACACAATAATAGTTAAGGTATTTTTATGAGCCAGATCTAATAAAATTAAATATATAGTATTTATTTTAAGAATCTAAACTTTCAAAGTTCATCATAATAAATACAACCTCTATGTATACACTTTACCTTCAAAAAACATCAAAATATAATCCCTTCGATAAAAACACTTAAATGAATTTAACTGTATAAAAGTGAGGAGAATAAAATATGGGATATGGGGCGACAGTATATTCATTAGATACTGAAAAGGTTTTTAACGTACTAAAGAATGAGCGTAATCCAGAGCTAGAAAAAGCCATCATGGAAAGGTGTCAAGACTCCTTTAAAGTGATTAATGAAATGCTGGAAAGTAGTGGCGAAAGCATCCGAGCTGAAGAGCTTCTTATGCAGATGCTGTCTGAAGAGATAAAATACAGTCACTTGGGTTACGCCTATGCTTACTTGCTTGAAGCTATATGTAAGATCACTGGTTATTACTTATCCAATAACTCTTGGTATCCTTGCGATGTAAACGATTTCTGCGATATTCCATTCACTAATACCGATTATCCCATAAAATTCCCACTCCCTGACGATTTCCCTGTTGTTTTTATGATAAAAAATCAAGATATTCACCAAGATAACGTTGACTTCGGAGGCTTATCAGAGCAACAAATATCTGAAGTCAAGAGCTGGTACACTCATGCAGTCGTAAACAATCGTGACTTGGTATTATTTTATTATTAATTTTAACTATTAATAAATTATCCAATAGTTAAAATAACAATAGAATATTAATAAAACTCTAGCTTATATTAAGATAGAGTTTTATCTATTTAACTGAAATTTTTATAATTTTAAAAATATTATATTTCACACCTAATTTATAGACTCTGTGTATAGTGTGTTCAGAGGCAATGTGAACTCATAGGATCAAAATCAAGTTCTAATTTTTAGAAGAAAAAACGATCTGCTTGTGTCAAAATGCGCCATCCCAACCAAAAAGTCTTAATGTAATGAACTACCAAGCTGCTATTTTTGATATGGATGGTTTGCTCCTTGATACTGAGCGCGTCTGTATGCATATTTTCCAAGAAGCATGTGAAGCCCAGAACCTACCCTTCTATAAAGATGTTTACCTTTCAATCATTGGTCGCAATGCAGCGGGCATTGAAGTGATTTTTCGTAAAGCTTATGGGGATGATCTTGACCGCTTACACCAAGAGTGGCGCGACCGTTACGACGCTGTGGTTAAGCACCAAGCGATACCGGTAAAAGAAGGGGTGATTGAGCTGCTTGAGTGGTTGAAAGGCCAAGGGTTGCCAATTGCAGTCGCCACTTCTACAGCAAAAGAAGTGGCACAGAAGAAGTTGGAGTTAGCGGGCCTAAGCAAGTATTTCGACAACTTAACGACAGGCTGTGAAGTGTCACACGGCAAACCTGATCCAGAGATCTACCTGCTTGCAGCAAGTCGTCTAAGCGTAGATCCAACCAAATGTCTCGCTTTTGAAGATTCAAATAATGGCGTACGTGCTGCGGTAGCAGCGAACATGATCACTTATCAAATTCCTGATTTGGTTGAGCCTTGTGACGAAATAAAGCAATTAGGCCATACTGTCGCACCTTCACTGCATGATGTGTTGCACACGTTAAAGCAAACTCGCTAGGCCTACTTGTCGTCTGTTCTCTAGAAGCTCAGCAATTTAGCTGAGCTTCTTTCTTGAAACCTCTCCAATACCGTAAAACCAAACAATTCTGCCACCCGTTTAGAGAGATTATTTTCACCTTAACTCTGGCTAATCACGACTTTTGATTTAACTCACGCAATCGCATGAAATAAGGCATTTGAGTGATCAAATAGCGGAACTGACCAGTACAAGCTTGCAACAAAACGTCAATATACCGATTGAAGCACGTTTTTGGAGTGAAAATTGGCTGATAATGAGAACTATTGGATAAGATCAATCCAAGTCAGCCTAAAATACAAAATGGAGAGTGTTATATGTCTTTACGTTTATTAGCAACAACCTTCGCATTAGTAGGAATGAGCTTTGGTGCCCAAGCCAGTGCCGAGTGTGAAGTGTCATTAGATGCTAACGATATGATGCAGTTTTCTACTAAAACATTGAGCGTACCAGCCACTTGTAAAGAGGTAAAACTAACGCTGAATCACACAGGTAAGATGCCAGCGCAATCGATGGGTCACAACGTGGTCATCTCTGACACAGCCAACCTACAAGCAGTCGGTACTGATGGCATGGCAGCTGGAGCAGAAAATAACTACGTAAAACCAAATGATGATCGCGTCTACGCTCACACAAAAGTAATTGGTGGCGGTGAAAGCACCAGCATTACGTTCAGTACTGAGAAAATGAAAGCCGGCGGTGACTATTCATTCTTCTGTTCGTTCCCGGGTCACTGGGCAATCATGCAGGGTAAATTTGAGCTAAAATAAAAGCTTTAGCCAAGCCAAAAGAAGACTCATTATAGGGAAGCCAAGGCTTCCCTTTTTGATAGATAAAATAGCAATTGAGAAAGGTCTAACACGTCTGGAAACGTGACCAAGAAACATAGCAAGTATGAAACCCTTGCTCCATTGAGATTAAGTTCTTTTGCGAAAAGTTATGGTTAAAAATCAGATTTTTATTTTGCCTTTCCGAAACACAACTAAATGATAAAAGTCATTCAATACCATGTAACTCTTTCCAGTTTCCTGGATGAACCACATAGCCGAACAGAGCATGCCCACCATAAACCAATTCAGTCCCTTCCGGTATCCACAGCATCTGACCTGGGTGCACAAAATGTGTTTCACCATTTGCGGTCAGCTCGAAACAGCCTTCAATCACGAAAATAACCTCATCATAAAGCACTGTCCAAGCCACTTTAGCGCCTTCCCATTTAGCAAAGCCTACGCCTATGTTTGGTGAAATTTCTGGGCTTAACGCCCTGGCAACATACGCCATTCCTGGCGTATCACCACGAACATTGAAATCTAGACTTTTACTATCAACAAGTTTGACTGGCTTCATAATTCACTCCGGCTTTGCCATTTTGCTAATTGGATACGCGTTTTTACTCCCAAACCTAAAAAAGGCTCTGGCGGATTCAAACAAGGCATTCCTGTCACTTGCTGTATGTCATCCAATGATTTAGATGTCGCACCAACGACATAGTCAGCTAACAGTGTTCCAGAAATGGTTCCCCACGCAGCACCAACACCATTGTCACAAGCGCTGGCATAAACACCTTCATCTAATTGACCGAAAAAGTTAGTAAAGTTACGAGAGATTGCATACACCCCACCCCATGTGTGAGTAAATGGTACGTCGGCCAGCTCGGGATAACGCGCCAGAAAGACCTGACGATGATCGTCGCGAATTTGTTCTCTGACTTTATCGTTCATGCTTGAGCCATATTTCGGCACGTGTTTGTAAGTATTGCGGATCAAAATACGTCGATCGGCGGTCATACGTAACGTCGTTCCCGCATGATCAGCTGGAGTTAACCCCCAATTCAGCTCACCTCCGTATCGTTGCATTTCTGCGTCGGTTAATGGACGCGTCCAGCTTGCAAACGTCATCACTGGAAGTAGTCTGTTTTTAAGATAACCAAACTCCCGAGTAAAAATGCTGGTCCCAAGCAGCAGTTCAGGGGTTTCAACAGAGCCACTATCTCCATGTAGTACCCAGCAACCGTTTTCTTTACTGAGCTTGCGGATTGGCGAGTTCTCTAACACCTCGACGTTCTCTGGAAGGCTTTCCCCTAGCCCACGCACCAAAGCAGCAGGTTGCATTAAATAACCACCTGGCGTGTAAATTGCGCGGCTGTAGTAGTTGGTTCCCAAGACTTTCGCCAGCTCACTGCCATTAACATGGAAGTATGGTTCGCCAAGGTCTTTCATTAGGTGCTCAAAGTGATCGAGATACGCTTCACCGCGCGCCCCTACGGCTCCTTGATATTTGCCCTTTGCTGACCACTGACAAGAAATACTGTGCTTCGACACTAAAGTGTTTAGCTGAGCAATCGCAGAACGGTTGAGCGACAATAACTTTTGTTTGTGCTCAGGGTCGGGATGCTCAAGTGAAAACTTATGAGGCAAATCGATAACAAAGCCCGAATTTCTTCCTGAAGCCCCTTGGCCGATACGTTGCGCATCAATCAGTATAATTCGTGCATTAGGCATAAGTTCAGCTAAACGTCTTGCCATAGCTAGGCCTGCGAAACCGGCACCTAACACGGCATAGTCAGCACTTTGTTTACCTTTTAACGCCGATTTTTCTGGAATACTTGGCAACGCATGGTACCAACCACACGTCACGTCATCATTGGGTAAATGAATCATCTTTTTTCTCCGCTACGCTACTGACAGTTTCAATGACAATTGATCTAGCCAAGGGCCGCGTAATGACTGTACTTTTCTTCCTAGCAACGCAAAACCGAGCATTGCTCCTTCTGGTGAATAAAACGCAGCGGTCAATTCATCTGCTTGGGTCTCGATGTACCATTGTCCCTGTTCTTCAGCGGCTACCGGGAAAATCGTGAGTGGAAGAATCGGCGTTTTTACAATCACTGGAGTTGGTGTTAACGAGATAGGGGCGACATCGCCTAGCAAGCTTTTCGCTACAGAAGGGATCATTTGATTAATCGGTGCAATATAGGGCTGCCAACCTTGCTCAGTTTCAACACAGTCACCTAGCGAGTAAATATTCTCATCACTCGTCTGGCCGAATTGATTCACTTTAATGCCCCGGCCAACTTCAAGCCCCGCGCGCTCAGCCAGAGAAACATTTGGCTTGAGTCCAACCGCGCTCAGCACTAGATCTGCTTCAATCTGCTTGCCACTGTTTAGATGTAAAACCGCACTAGATTCCGACCTTGGTTCGATTCTGGTGATACTGTCTTGTAGAGCCCATTGCACGCCTCGATCGGCAAGTGCGCTTTGTAATGATTCACCCAACTGTTGCGGGATCAAACGCTCCATTGGCCATTGACCCAACCCGATAACTGTTACTTCATAACCGCTTTCGATCAGATCATTTGCGAACTCACAGCCAATTAAGCCATCACCTAGGATCGCGATGCGCTTTTTGTCTTGCAGCTCCGCTCTGAAACGGCGGTAATCAACTAAGTCGTTCACACTCATAACCCAAGAGCGATCGCCCTCAATAGGGATTTCAATCGGTGATGCACCTGTTGCCAGTACCAAGCGGCTGTAGGCGTATTTACCGATGGAGGTATGTAACGTTGAATTGGCACGATCGATCTGTTCAACACGGGTATGCGGGTAAACTCGGATATTGAGACGGCTTTCCCACTCCAACGCGCTCTCACTTTGTAGCGCGTCGCCGTCTTTATTCATGACCAGTGCATTAGACAATGCTGGTTTGCTGTACAAAGCGCCATCATCAGCGGTAAAGACAGTGATCGGAACCTTCTCAGATTGCGCTCTAAGTGCCGCCGCCAACTGGTAACCACTGTGGCCACTACCGATGATAACGATAGGGTCATTTGAGAATACAGGTTGAGTAACTTCAGATGGAAGAGGCTGAGCAGTATTTGGCTGAACAGACGCTTCTACCGACACCGAAGACACCGCTGCAACCTCTTCTAGTGGCGCGTCGTCGGTAATTTCGATCATTTCAAAATCGGCCTTACCCACTAAACAGTCAGGACATAACCAGTCATCCGGTACATCTTCCCATGCTGTTCCTGGTGCAATGCCATCGGATGGCCAACCTTGTGCTTCATCATAGATTAAGCCGCAAATAATACAGAGCCACTTTCTCATCACTTATACTCCAACTACCTTGTTCAGAATTTCCGTGTTTACAAACCGCTGTCAGATTTGTTGTGATTCCATCAACCTCGCCCTAGCTTGTGGTCTGAAATCCAAGCCGGTACGAGGTGATGAAAATACAGTTACACGGTAGCTATACGTTGCTGTCTTGCTGCAAACGAATGGCAATATTGCGTGTCTGGACGTAGCTATAAATCGCTTCTTGTCCTTTTTCTCGCCCAAACCCGGACAAGCCCACGCCACCAAATGGTGTTTCGATGCCACCAGCAAACCATTCATTGATGAACACTTGTCCACCACGCAGTTGCTGTGCCACACGCAATGTTTGGTTTAGGCTTTCACCAAAGACACCAGCGACCAGGCCAAAATCGGTGCCATTCGCGATTTCAACGGCCTCTTGCTCGGTTTCAAACGGTGTAATTACCAGTACAGGACCAAACACTTCTTCTTGAGCAATACGCATATCTGGTGAGGCTTCAATCACCGTCGGTGCCACAAAGTAACCCGACAAATCAGGGGCGTATCCACCCGTTAGGATGTTCGCGCCGTCGGCTTTTGCTTGTTCTATCATTTCAAGCACGCGCGCTTGTTGATCAGCCGATACCAACGGTGTTATATCCGGCTGGCTTTCACCTTGACCAATGGTTAGGTCTTGCGCCATTTTCACTACCGCCGCTTTTACTTCTTCATAACGCTCTTTTTGAATTAGCAAACGAGACATTGCCGAACAAACTTGACCAGCGTTAAAGAAAATACCGACTTGAACGCTTTGTAAAAGCGTTTCGAGACTCACATCTTTCAATGCGATAGCGGCCGATTTACCACCCAGCTCCATCACAGATGGTGTGGCGCGTTGCGCTGAATCTTTCAGTATGCGTTGGCCGGTCGGCACAGAACCTGTAAAGACAATTTGATCAACGTCTTGATGCTGCACCAAGTGGCTGCCAACTACGGAGCCTTTGCCACATAGCAAGTTAATCGCGCCTTTTGGGAAACCCGCTTTTTCAATCGCTTTAATCAACAACGTCATAGCGAGTGGGGAAATCTCTGGCGATTTGATCACCACTGCGTTACCAGCAGCTAATGCAGGTGCTAATGAGCGTGCACAAATAGAAACTGGGAAATTCCACGGCACAATCTGCACTGACACACCAAACGGCACATATTGGGTGAAATCGACATAATCTTTACCCAACGGAATTGACGTGCCTTCTAGCTTGTCGGCCATGCCAGCGTAGTATTCGAAGTAACGTGCCGATTCTAAAAACTCATCTTTGGCATCTTGCAAAGATTTCCCATTTTCACGGCAGGCAACTAACCCACCTTCATCAGCCATTTCACGAATAGCCGCGGCGGCTTTTAACATCCACTCGGTTCTGACGGCTGGACGAACGTCCGAAAGAACGCCTTGATTGACTACTCGACGTGCCGCTGCCATTGCGCGATCTGCATCGGTGATAGTGGCTTCTGCAACCGTCGCATACGCTTCGGCTGTGCCAGGGTTCATGACGGTCAGCGCTTGCTCTGAATCGCACCACTCACCATCAATATAATTAAGGTAATGCATCATATTACTGCTCCAGTGCCGCTTTCACTTGCTTTGCCAACCAGGTTTGAAAGAAATGCGTCGGAACATCCATTTCTGGTGAGAACACACCACCACCAAAGCCAGGTGAGTAACGACCTTCCTGCATGCCCTCGACCGCTCCAATATCTTCGCCGAATACGACTCGCCATGACTCAACGGTAGCAGTACGGCACGCAGCGAACTCATCTTTCGTTGCTTCATCACCCACATAGAAAACACGTAGGTGCTCAACACTCTTATTCGCAGTGATTGGTTCAATCATCATCGCAAAGGCATGATCGGCTTGAATACCAAGCAACACGTTTGGAAAGAGTGCAACATATTCTGCATGACGCAGTTTATCTTCTGGCCAGTTTGGAAATTTAGGTAAGTGTGTTCCTGCAGTATCAGAGAGGTTGTATGCGAGACTACCTTGGCCAGCAAAACGCTCTGCAAACATGATGTTGTAGTGATCCTCTAGGCGAGAATAACTGTTCAAACTCGGATGCACCCAAGGTAAGTGGTAAGCTTCACAGTAGTTTTCTACGGCAAGCTTCCAGTTACTTTTCACTTCTATCTCTAGGTTGCCACCCATGTTCACGCGGCGAAGAAGCCCTAATCCTTCTTCACCTAAGAATTGCTGCCAACGTTGCTCTAGCGGCGCGATATGCTCTTCAAAGCTTTCTGCATTGCCCGATAAGTTGACGAACACCATGTCCATCCAAACGGCTGAACGAAGTGGCTTAAGGCCATGTTTTTCACACTTAAATCGGTCATCTTTGTGTTTTGCGATACCACCAATGTGTGGTGTGCCTTTTAGATTGCCGTCAAGATCGTACGTCCATGAATGGTAAGGACAGCGAATCATGCCTTGAACTTCGCCTGCCTCATGAACCAGCTTCATACCTCGGTGGCTACACACGTTGTGGAAGACTTGGACTTCACCTTGACGATTTCTCATCATGAGTAGTGGAAGATTCATGAAATCAAGTGGCATTACATAACCATTTTTAAGCAGGTCTGATGCAAAACCAATACATACCCAAGTGTTACCAAACACCTGATCACGCTCAAAAGTAAAATACTCTTCGCTGGTGTAGGCCTGATTCGGCATTCCTGTTGCTTCACTGATTGGGTTCAGTACATTATCAACAAGTTCAACAGGAATAATGGTTTGGTTGACATTGCTCATATTCTTATCTCCGAGAGTCGAGTTGCATCCAGTGCGTACAACATCGTGTTGTGTTAGTGGAGATAATTGTGATTAACAACCCGGCAACAAACAAACGACTTTTTCGCCGGGCTTGGATGAGTTTTTGTCATTCATGCATTGATCTCGAACAAAAAAATAACCTTTTAATTAACAATGATCTTCTTGTCATGATTAATACTCATTAACCGATGAGTATTAATCAGTTGAAACACAAAAGCCCTCTCTCTACTCTCTTTCAAAAATTAACAATAACGCAACAAACAATAACGTTAAAACAAACGCACTGTGAGGGATGCCTATGAGAGCAACATCTGGGATATTGAAAGGACTCAATCCGACTGTGACAATCGCATCAAAGATCGTCGTTATCGGTTTTGTACTTTTCTGCGCCATTCTCGCCAATCAAGCGGGCCAATACTTCGAAACGATTTCTGGCATTTTGCTACAGAATATGAAGTGGTTTTACATCGGACTTGTTTCACTCGTTGTCGGTTTTCTTCTTTACCTTATGGTTAGTCGATATGGGCATATTCGTTTGAGTAAAGATGACGAAAAACCAGAGTTTAGTTATTTGTCTTGGGTATCCATGCTTTTTTCCGGAGGTATGGGGATAGGCTTAATTTTCTGGTCGGTCGCCGAACCGATGTGGCATTACGCTGACAACCCATTTACTCAAGGCCTGACCAATGAAGCCGCAACAACATCAATGAAACTGACATTCTTTCACTGGGGTCTACATCCTTGGTCTGTCTTTATCATTGTTGCACTCGCATTAGCTTACTTTTCCTACCGTAAAGATCTGCCTTTTACCCTACGCTCTATCTTGTACCCTTTGATTGGTGATCGTATTTATGGGCCTATCGGGCACACGGTTGATATCCTAACAGTCGCGGTGACAGCTTTCGGTATCTCTCAAACCTTGGGGATGGGAGTTATCCAAATAAACTCTGGTTTGAATCAAGCCTTTGGTCTAGACATTAGTTTGGGGATTCAACTCTTTATTATCGTTTCCCTTTGTACTTGTGCGGTTGCGTCGGTGCTATCTGGTGTAGGAAAAGGTATTCGCCGTTTATCAGAATGGAACATGCTGCTTTCACTCGCACTCGTGCTAGTCGTACTTTACATTGGTCCAACTCGCTATATCTTAAATACGCTACTCGAAAGTACGGGGCTTTATGCACAAAACATTGTCGGTATGAGCTTATGGAGCGATGCACAGAATGACTCTGGCTGGCAAAACTGGTGGACGGCTTATTACTGGCCTTGGTGGATGACTTGGGCACCTTTCGTTGGCATGTTTGTGGCTCGTATCTCTAAAGGACGCACAATACGTGAACTTATCGGCGGTGCTCTCATCGTACCCACGCTGATCACGTTCTTATGGATTTCAGTATTTGGTGGTGCAGCGTTGAAGGTAGAGCAAGACGCTCGTGTTGCTCATCAAGAGCAAGTCACTGCGGCACAAGAAGCCAAACAAACACCACCTGCGGATTTTTCTGGCGGCCCGATTCTTGAAGCGACTAAAGCCGATACGACACGCGCTTTGTTTACGCTATTCGACAATCTAGATACAGGTATGTTTGGTAAACTACTTAGCGTACTTGCGTGTCTATTGCTCGGTACTTATTTCATTACCTCCGCAGACTCGGGTACCTTGGTTCTATGTACCCTCGATGCCGCTGGGCACAGTGAGCCTCCTACCTCTATACGCGTATTGTGGGGGATCATGATCGCAGCCATTGCGGGAGTACTTCTATACGCAGGAGGGTTAAAAGCAATGCAAACGGCCTCCATTATTGCCGGTTTCCCTATCGCCATTTTTATCGCGGTGATGAGCTTAACGCTGTTTCATAGTATTCGACGCGAACCTAAGCCATGGGCAATGCTGCCTGAGCATGTTCACCCAGAGCAAGAGAAACTTGATGGTCCTGTTGAACCGCTTGTTGAAAGCAAAACAGTGGCTTCCGAGCCTATCGCTTCAAGATCCTCACAAAAAAGTGATTCCACACTCAATCAGGGACCAGTACTAAGTTAGTGCGTCGTTTCATCAATCTGACCCGTCCTGATATGGGTTGACACTTTTTAACTAAAACGCTCGATGTACTTCATCGGGCGTTTTGTATTTTAAAG